>NZ_JBFEGN010000051.1:0-27864 GCF_047228825.1 Siminovitchia jepli | reverse complement strand
CAGGCATACAGGAATGAAGCCGATTGGGTCCGCATTGGCCCCTTGAATGACAAAAAGGATGCCGCAACCTACCGGATTCAAGGGGCCGAAGAGGAACTATACGGGCGTGATTATCGCTTTGCCATCGTACACTCCTCCACCCTCGATCGAAGAAAGCAAAAAAAGATTGACAAGCAGATCAAAGAGGAACAATCAAAAGGGGAAAAGTCCATCAGGGAGTGGGGGAAGGTAGAGTACCATTGCCGGGAAGACGCCGATGCCCGATTGACGGAATGCCTGAAGATGCCGTTGAAATATCATAGGCTGGAAGGCAGGGTTGTGCAAAAGGAACAGATCAAGCGGCGTCCTGGACGGCCTTCCGAAACAGAAAAACCGCCCACCAAGACATTTTATGTCTGTGAATTCACCCTTGTAAGGGATGAGGAACAGATTCAAAAACAGCGGGATATGGAAAGCACATTCGTCCTCATAAGCAATGCGAGCCGGGATAAAGTGCCCTCAAGCCTAGATCTGCTTCGCAGGTATAAATCACAGATTGAAGTGGAGAATCTTTTCAGGGCCTTGAAGCATCCATATTTTGTCCATGGCGTATTTTTAAAAAATGAAGACAGGATCCTTGGGTTGTGCTATGTCCTGGTGATAGGGCTTCTCATCTACGCACTGATACAGCGTAGGGTGAGAATCAAGATTGCCGAAGAAGATAAACCGTTGCGACTATACGGAAAAAATTTTTACAGACCAACAGGAAAGACGATTCTCGAGCAGTTCGACTATATAAGTGTAATAGAATTCAAAGATACATCATTCACAGACGATAAAAGAATGGTGTCGAATATGAACGAAACAACGCAGCTGATATTACAGTGGTTGGGCCTTGATGAGAGCATATACCTAAAAAGGAACGGGGCGAGATAATCAAAAAATGTCGGGCGGAATGGCCAAAATGTCGAAATAAGGGGAAGGAAAAACATTCCCCTATTCAAGTACGCCTTTTTAGGGACAACCCCTGAAGAAAAAAAGTGAAAAATGTCATTTTTCTATTTTACAATCTGACATAATACGATTAGCGGAAAATAGGTTTGAGTAGAAAAAGTCGGTGTTTTTTACAAACATTGGCCTTTTTTTACCTGTTTTCAGAATAGCTGATATGCAAAATAATATCTTTATCTATACTTCAAATAGATAAATTGGTCCACATTGGTGAAATAGATGACATTAAAATCAGCACCAATATTATGGTGGATGTGCAATAAAACCCCTCATAAAGAGGGGTTTTTGCGTTATTCGCCGATCCTTTTTCTATTGCCTTTTCCCTTCCAAAACTGGTTTCAATTCATCCTCCACAGTATCTTCCGTCATCTGTACATTTGCGCGGTAAGCTGCACGGATAATCAGGTGGCCCGATACCGGGGCAGTAATAAAAACAAACAAAATGCCGAGTATGAGGCGGACACTTATAAAATGATCCGTCAGCCAAATATACATAAATGCTCCCGTTAGGGACAACAGTACCCCCAGAGTAGAACTTTTTGTCGCTGCATGGGATCGGGTATACACATCCGGAAAGCGAATAATGCCCAATGCACTAATGATGCTGATGATGCCCCCCATTAAAATGAGTAACACAATGACAAATTCACCGATTTCGCTTGCGTTCAATGATAACACCCCTCTCGACATATTTTGAGAGGGCAATCGTGCTGATAAAAGCAAGGATGCCCAAAATAAGAATCACTTCAAGAAACGCTTTTGTTTCAAGCAATATCGAAATGATGGCAATGGCCGAAATCAGGTTCACCACGATCATATCCATGGCAACAACCCGGTCAGGAATGGAAGGTCCGCTAATAATGCGATAAAGCGCAATGGCAATGGCGACAGAAAAGAGAACAAGCGCAGCAGTCAGCATGATTTTAATCATTAACGGGTTACCTCCATGATGGCTTTTTCAAACTTTCCAAGAGAACGCAGCAATGATTCCTTATACCGTTCGATATCCAGCGCATGTATATAGAACACATTTCCTTCAGGCGATACCTCCATCACGACGGATCCCGGTGTCAGCGTCAATAACAGGGCAAGTGTTGTCACTTCCCAATCACTCTTTAACTCCGTTTTATATGAAAATATGCCTGGCTTGACATCCACCTTTCTGCTTACAATATGTTTGATCACCAAAAAAGCAGACAAAAATAACTCCCAAATAAAAATAAAGATCAATTTTAATACGTAATAAAAACGTTGAAGATAAAACTGCTGCCCAAAAAAGCGATGCATCAGAAATATAATGACAATACCGGCTAAAAAACCGGTAAAGAAAGTGGAAAACCTTAACTCATCTTCATCATTTAAGACCATCCAAAGAAAAGCGATAAACAAATTCAAAATAAATTGGGCAGGCATGATCCCACCTCCTTCTCAGGAAGATTGATTCTTATTCATTTTGATTGAGTACAGCTTCAATATAAATTTGGGGATTTAATAATGTGGATGCCGCATCCCGTACATGGGGGACAAGCAGCTCTGTACCAAAACCTAAACCGATGGTGGCGGCAGCCAGCAATATATTCGGGAATATCCATCCTTTTTTTAGCGGTCTCTCCTCTTCTTCAGCAATAATTGTTTCTCCCCAAAAGGCCTGCAGAAAGATGCGAAGCAAAGAATAAAGAACAAACATGCTGGAAATTAAAGATAAGGAAAGCAGAATATAAGATTCGCCTTCGATTGCTCCTTGACTGATTAACACTTTGCCAATAAAACCACTAAGCGGCGGTATGCCGGCCAATGAAAGCATAACGATAAAAAACAACCATCCCAATACAGGGTAATTACGAATCAGCCCGCTCATTTCATTCATTTTTCTTGTTCCTGCAAGGGTGATCATCGTTCCCGCAAGCAGGAACAAAAGGGCCTTCGAAATCATATCGTGGACAAGGTAAAAAATGGACCCTTCCATGGATGCCGGCGTAGACACCGCCAGTCCGACCATAATAAAACCCGCGCCGATAATCACATTGTAGGAAACGATCAAACGAATATCATTATAGGCAATGGCACCGATACTTCCTCCGACCAACGTGATTCCGGCCATAATTCCAATGACCGTATGGGTAATTTGCGGTTCATGATAAAAGAGAAGGGAAAATATCCGGAACATGGCATAAATGCCGACTTTCGTCAATAAAGCACCAAATAAAGCAGCAACAGCGGCCGGCGGTGCACTGTAAGAACCCGGAAGCCAGAAATAGAGCAACAATGCGGACTTTAACGCAAAAACAATGAGAAACATGATGCTGATAACGGTTAATATCGGGGTCTGCCCGGCTTCTGCAATTCGCTGGGACAAATGGGCCAAATTCAACGTGCCCAGCGTACCGTACAAATAAGCGATGGCCACTAGGAAAAACCAGGAGGACAACACGTTAATGGCAACATACTTTACCGATTCCCTTAATTGAATTTTTGTACCCCCAAGGGAAATGAGTATATAAGACGCCAACAGCATGACTTCAAAGCAAACAAATAAGTTAAACAAATCGCCCGTTAAAAAAGAGCCATTCACGCCTGCCACCATAAAGTGGACAAATGGGTAAAAAAACATTTTTTCATACGACTCCCCTATTGAATAAAAGGAATAGAGAAGACATATGGAGGTGACAATGCTTGTGGACAAGACCAGAAGCAGCGAAAAGGAATCAGCCACAAAGATAATGCCAAATGGCGGTTTCCAGCCCCCGAAGTCAAGCCGTATAATCCCATTGGCCTGTACAAGCCTTAATATGTATAGACTAATGCCTGATGTCAGAACCATCGTCCCCAAACTGATCCAGCGCTGGGTTCGGATGAAAGGGCGAAGAAAAACTAGCAAAATTCCCGTCAAAATGGGCAGAACCATGGGCAATACAATTATATTATTCATGTTCAGAACCTCTGAAAGAATCGGAATGAGCGGTTCCGGCACCTTGATACGAACGATAGGCCAGAACAAGAAATACGGCCGTTACGGCAAAGCTGATCACAATGGCCGTTAAAATAAGGGCTTGCGGCAGCGCATCTGTATAAGCTTCAGCATTTTCTCCCAACAAGGGTACATCGCCTTTTTTTAATCCACCCATTGCCATCAAAAGCAGATGGACGGCATGAGAAAGCACCGCCGATCCCAAAATTACCCGCAAAAGATTTTTGGATAGAATCAAATATGTAGCCACAGATACCAGAACACCCGCCAATATGATCGTCAACGTTTCCATATGTTAAACATCCTCACTTATGCTTAAAATAATCGTCACAACCACGCCAACCACGGTTAAAGCGACACCTGCTTCAAAAAGGGTAATGGACGCCAGCCCGATTTCGCCGTAGTAAGGAATGCCGATATAAGCAAACGCCTGACTCAAAAATGGTTTGCCGAACAATATGGAACCTGCGCCTTCAGAGACGGCGATCAACACTCCCAATGCGGCTACTAGCTTAAAATCAAATGGAATCCCCTTCTGTATGGTTTCAACATCGAATGTCAGCAACAGCAGAATAAACGCTGAAGCGAGTACGAGGCCGCCAATGAATCCGCCCCCTGGCGTGTGATGCCCCGAAAAAAATAGGTAGACGGCAAAGGTCAAAATAATGAACACCACAATTTTTGTAACGGTCTTTAGGATAACATTATTGATCTCCAACGTTTTCTCCCCCTTTGCCGGCCTTTAATTTCGTTAAAGAATATACGCCAATACCGGCGATGAACAGGACCACCACTTCAAGCATCGTATCAAATGCCCGAAAATCCCCGATGATCGCATTCACAATATTTTTGCCCCCTGACAGTTCATAGGCTTTTTCATAATAGCCGGAAATGGTTTGAAACAATCTTTCACTTTGAACCGATAGAGCTACCATTATAAAAATGGCACCAACTGCAACGGAAATAAGCATGTTGAACAGCTTCGTTCCCGGAGCCCTCTTCTCCTTTTCCCATGTTGGCAAGAAAAAGAAGCAGACCAAAAACAAAGCCGTCGTAACCGTCTCGACCGCGATTTGTGTCAGCGCCAAATCGGGTGCGCGGAAAATAACAAACAAAAGAGCTATGCCATATCCGAGAACGCCGTTTAAAAGTACAGCTGTTACTCTGTATTTGGCGAAAGGAATGGCCAAGCCTGCTGCCATCATGACAAAAACGATCAGCCATTCATAGGGGCGGATTTGGGCATTGCCGGATGCATCAAACGAGAATGCCTCCGTCAGAACCAAGGTACCGCCGATCATTACGATAAAAAAGATAAAAATATAAGTTACATAATGGCGAAGGACACCTGTCATATAAGAACTGGTGAGGCGCAAAGAGGCTCTCTCGGTCCATTCCAGTGTTTTGTTGTAAAAAGCATCGAAAGACAAGGCAGAGGGAAGCCAATAATAGATGCCTTTCCATTTTGGCAAATACTTATAAAGCAGCACGCCCAAAACAACGACACCCAGCGTCATGAACAATTCGGCATTAAAACCGTGCCAGGCCGAAATGGGATGAATGAAGTCCGCCACTCCTTCAAGCGTCGGAAAAATCCCCTGCATGGCCGGCCGCAGCAAGTAATCACCGACGATATTCGGAAAAAAGAATATCCCCAAAATGGATATGGACAACATAACGGGAGAGATTAACATGCCAAGCGGCGCTTCATGGACATCAAATTCTTCGGTCTTCATCCGGGACTGGCCAAAGAATGTTTGAAAAACAATAATCATACTGTAAACAAAAGTAAAGACACTAGCGGTCCAGGCAATTACCGGAATAAGCCCGCTCCATGCAGTTAAGGAAAAAAGATTGAGGTGGCTGGCATCCAAAACAGCCGTAAAGAACATTTCTTTGCTCAAAAAACCATTAAAAGGCGGCAGCCCGGCCATGGAAAAGGCACCAATCAAAGCGACGGTAAAAGAAATCGGCATAATGGACATGAGCCCGCCCAGCCTGCGAATATCCCTCGTTCCGACTTCATGGTCAACGATGCCCACAACCATGAACAGGGCTCCTTTGAAAGTGGAATGATTGATCAGATGAAACAGTGCAGCAAATATGGCCTGGGCATATATGGCTGTTTCGGTACTGGAGCCCATGCGAAGGGCGGTTGAACCAATACCGAACAAACTCATAATCAAGCCCAATTGACTGATAGTGGAATACGCAAGCAATGCTTTCAAATCCGTTTGGCGAACAGCAGTAATCGATCCCCAAAATAAGGTTGCCAGTCCAAGCAAGGTAATGATCCAGGACCATATCTCATCACTTCCAAATATGGGAGTAAAACGGGCCACTAAATATATTCCCGCTTTTACCATGGTGGCGGAATGCAGATAGGCACTGACAGGAGTCGGTGCTTCCATGGCATCCGGAAGCCAGATATGAAAAGGAAACTGGGCCGATTTTGTGAACGCTCCTATAAGCAGCAAAATCAGGGCCGGGATAAACAATTCATGATTTACATCTATTTTTTTGATCGTTTCCTGAATACTCATCGTACCAGTCATCATGTAAATCATGATAAAGCTTACCAGCATGGCCAATCCGCCGCTTACTGTAATCAGCAGCGCTTTTTGCGCTCCGTATCTCGATCTCTTCCTATGGAACCAAAATGCAATCAGCAGAAAAGAAGAAATACTCGTAAGTTCCCAAAATACATAGAACACCAGCAGGTTGTCCGAAAAGACAACACCGAGCATACTCCCCATAAACATCAGTAAATATAAGTAAAAATGTAACAAAGATTCCTCTGGGGATAAGTAGTAAATGGAATAGAGTATTACAAGAATTCCTATACCCGTAATTAATAGTCCAAATATCATGCCGAGTCCGTCGAGGTATGTAGCAAAATTGATGGCAAATGAAGGAATCCAATCGAACGTGTGGTAATAGGTGTCCCCTCTCGCGATAGAGGGAATATAGCCTGCAAGCGCTATAAATAATGCTGCCGGTACAAAAAGTACGATCCAGCCGATATGAAAGGCCACTCTTTTATAGATAAAAGGAAGGAGAATGGCAGCCAAAAAAGGGATTAAAATGATCGTATTTGCGGTGAACAAAATCATGCCTCCCATTCTAAAATAAATATTTCACGGGGCAGCTCTTTAAAAGATCATTATTTCCCATGCAGTACACAAAAAAACGAATATGCATAAGATATTCAAGGCAGGGGAAAACAACATCAGGAAACCCTTCATCCATACTTGACTCTTTGATTGGCTCGGGAGATAATGGGAAACCATAGGATCTCTTTTTTTATTTAGTTCGGTTTGAGAAGTGTTGAGCTCAGCCGGTTGAGCAGGAAATTTTTTGGAACCGTTACGATTGGGAGGACGGACTGTAAAGCGGCTTATTTTAAATCACCATACGGTATTTGATGGATTTTCCTTCATTATTATACACGAAACTGGCATTTTCCGCACAGAAGATGCTGATTCATTTATCGCCCAGGCGTTTCTTTTTAAAAAACCTTTGGGAAGTATTGAATTTACCTGGACTTTCATTTATAATAACAAGGTTTTATACGATGGTGTGCCGGCTGGTTTCAACATTTTGATGGATAATGTACTTTTGAGGTGAAAATTGTCATGAAAAAAATAAAGGGACGGATGGATGAGAGTATTCTCGT
This sequence comes from Siminovitchia jepli, assembly GCF_047228825.1. NCBI lineage: Bacteria > Bacillati > Bacillota > Bacilli > Caryophanales > Bacillaceae > Siminovitchia > Siminovitchia jepli. The sequence goes on along the minus strand of NZ_JBFEGN010000051.1, from coordinate 20,230 downwards.
TTGTGTATATTACGGCCCAAACGGAGAACGGTTAATTAAACGCGGTTCCAAAATTGCCAATATGCTGGATTGTCCTTTATATATCCTGACAGTGGATCCACTTCCATTTGACGAGTTCGATGCAGAAAAATCCGCCTACATCGACAGGTGGAAAGAACTGGCTGATCAACTGGGGGCAGAGGAGTTTATTTTGAGGGATAATGAAAAACGTCCTTTCGCCAAGGTGATTGCCGAAGTTGCCCACCGCTATAATATCACGCAAATTGTGATCGGCCAAACCGCCCAAAACAGATGGGAAGAAATTACAAAGGGGTCTTTCGTCAACGTCCTTTTAAGAGCCATCTCTTTCGTGGATATTCATATCGTGTCCATTGACCGGACGGTCCACACCGAAGAAGATGTTGCCTTTGAACCCGGCGTTCGCTGCTATCTGCTTAAAGATGGAGCTGGCTACCGTGTAAGTTTCGCCTATCAAAAGGACATTTGTTACGACGGCATCTTCTTTAAAGATATAGGGACTGACTTTAATAACGGGATATTCAAATATGTATACAACGGAACAACATACCAAGTGCGCGTACATGATGACAAAATCATTGATCCCATAAAAACGCCGAAAAATGTAAATTGCCATGATGTGAAAAAAAAGGAAAAAGAATAACCCATAAAAAGGAAAGGCCGGCAATCTTTTAAGCTGGCCTTTCCTTTTTATGTTTTACATATTTTGATGTTCCATATTACGTCGCCGGTACGGGGAAATTCCCGGCTATTTTAAAAGCCGCAAGCTGTTCAATATAACAAGAATTGTGCTGCCTTCGTGCCCAATAACACCTAATGGCAAATCAAGCAATTGGGTAAAGTTCGATAAAATCAGCAATACAATAATCCCGATTGAAAAGAAGATATTCTGCTTGATGATCCGGTTCATTCTTTTTGAAAGCCGTATCGCTTCCGGGATGCGGAGCAGATCATTTTTCATCAGGATCATATCTGCTGTTTCCAGAGCAACGTCTGTTCCGTCGCCGACAGAAATCCCCACATTGGCTGTTGCAAGGGCAGGTGCATCGTTAATGCCATCCCCAACCATGGCAACAGTTCCGTATTTTTTCTTTAGGTCCTTCAAATGGATTGCCTTTTGTTCCGGCAGACAATCTGCTATATAGTCATCCACATGGCTTTCCCGGGCAATGGCTTGAGCTGTTTTGACGTGATCCCCTGTCAGCATCACTGTATATATGCCCTGTCTTTTCAACTGATCAATTGCATCCATCGATTCTTTTCTCACCATGTCTTTTAAGGCGATTACTGCGGCCAATTCATCATCCTTTCCGGCATAGACAATCGTTTTTCCTTCATTGGCCCATTTTTCGGCTTCATCATATAAATCATGATCGGCTTTTTTAATGTCAACAAAGCTTTTCTTTCCTATTTTCCAGTTTTGGTTTTTTACAGTCGCCTTAATTCCGAATCCTGCTACATTTTCCAAAGCGTCGGGTTCAACGAGCGGTTCGGAAAAATGTTCTTCGGCATATTGTAAAATGGCATTGGCAAGAGGATGATTGGCATGTTTTTCTATAGATGCTACTGCCAGCATTACCTGGTCAGTGTTTAACCCCTTTCGTACAACGATATTTGCCACTTCGGGCTTTCCTTTCGTTAATGTGCCGGTTTTATCAAAAGCAACCGCCTTTAAATTACTTAATTGCTCCAGATGAATTCCGCCTTTAAACAAAACTCCTTTCCTTGCCCCGTTGGAAATGGCCGATAAAGTGGCCGGCATGATGGAAGCGACGAGCGCACACGGCGAGGCAACAACGAGCAAAATCATGGCCCGGTAAAAAGTCTCTGTCCAGCTCCATCCCACTAGATAATGGGGCAGAAACATCATTAAAAAGACAACTGCCAAGACAATTTTTACATATCTCCCCTCAAATCGCTCAATAAATAGCTGTGATGGGGATTTCTCACTTTGGGCAGTCTGAACAAGCTCGATAATTTTTTGAAAAAGCGATTCCTCAATCGGCTTTGTGATTCGGACAGTGATGGCTCCATTCACATTCATGGTCCCACCAAAAACTTCATCTCCCAATCCTTTGGAAACAGGCATGGATTCACCAGTGATGGCCGATTCATCCAATGTTGTGCCGCCTTTCATAATTTCTCCATCAGAAGGAACCCTTTCCCCCGGTTTGATCAGAATCAGGTCACCAACAGCAAGCTCGGAAACATGCACCCTTTCTGTACCGGATTTTGTGATCCGCCATGCTTCTTCGGGCTGAATTTCCATTAACGCCGATATCTCTTTTTGGCTTTTATTCATCGTATAAGTTTCCAATGCACCGCTGATGGCAAAAATAAAGATCAAAATGGCGCCTTCCATCCAGTAGCCGATTATGGCAGATCCGATCGCTGCCATGATCATCAACATCTCTACATTAAGCTCTTTGTTCCGGATCGTATTTGTAATGCCTTCCTTGGCTTTTGCATATCCCCCGATCACAAAAGCGAGGACAAAAAAAGCAATTGAAATGGTTTGGGATCCATTTATGTGTATAAGCCAGCCGAGAAAAATAAACAGTCCACTGACAATGGCTGCGATCAGCTCAAAGTGTCCTTTTATTTTTTCCCACGGCCTATCATTTTTCAGTATTGGCTGATTCTTTAAATATGGTGTTGATACATTCACGTTTTCGCCCTCCCTTGTTTTTTTATATCCCCCTATCCAGTTTATAATTATTATTATATAAACATTTTATTAAATTGGCTCTGGGAAGTCAAGTGTAATTGAGAATTTTTTATTATAATTGAGAATTATTATTAATGATAAAGATTATCATTTCCAGTTATATTAGATATTACCCTTTGAAACTAACGATAATCATTATTATTTTGATTTTATTTTCAATAAATGTGTTTTTGTAAAAACAGAGGTAAATGAAGAGGATGCAGCATGTACGGTACGTATTACGAGGAGAATGTATTATATGTCAATTGTTAAAAAACAAAAAATCTGCTCCCACGCCACAACCGGTGAGAGCAGATATCATGTTTTAAATGCTTAATAGTAATTTGGCCAGTGTAAAATAAATGACCAGTCCCGTTCCATCCACCAAAGTCGCAATAAATGGACCGGATACGACAGCGGGGTCAATTCTCAATTTGTGCAGGGTGAGAGGGATTAAAGCAGCGGCGATTGAGGCCCACACCACTATACAAACAGCAGTGACAGCTACAACAAAGCCGATATCAAGGCCAACTCCCAATATTTCAGCCCTGATCAGGGCAACCATTCCCATGACAATTCCCAAAAGCACCCCGGTTGACACTTCTTTGCGGACAACTTTGAAAATATCCTTGAAGCCTACCTCTCCCATGGCCATTGCCCGCACCAGAGTGGTGACAGTCTGTGTACCTGAATTTCCGCCGGTTCCTATTAGCAACGGGATAAAAAATGCCAGGGCAATAACTTGATCCAGCGTATCTTCAAAATACCTCAATACATTGCCCGTATAAGCTTCTGCAACAAACAGGATGAGCAGCCAGCCAATCCGCTTACGAAAAAGACTCCAAACCGAGTTTTTAAAATAAGCTTCCTCAAGCGGCTGACTTCCCCCCAATTTCTGAATATCTTCTGTTGCTTCCTCGTGGATAACGTCAATCAAATCATCTACGTTGATAATCCCGATCATCCTCCGGTCATTGTTTACTACCGGAATGGCGACCAGATCGTATTTGGCCAAAGTATCCGCCACTTGTTCCTGATGTTGATCGACCAACACCGTGATCAAGTCTCCCCTTGCAATTTCTTCAAGCTTCATATTGGGCTTTGCCAAAATGATTTCTTTTAGCGATACGACGCCAGTCAATTTCCCGCGTGCGTCAATCACATAAATATAGGAAACTAAGTCTGCATTTTGGCCTACTTTTTGAATATGATTTAAAGTGTGCTCAATTGTCCAGTACTTTCGTGCCCCTATATAATTTACGGATGCAAGGCTGCCGGCTGTGTTTGCTTCATAGGCCATTAATGCTTTGATTTTATCCCGGTAATCTTTCGGCAAAAAATCCATCAATATCTTCGCTTGATGTGGATGAATAGCCAATAATAAGTCAGCTGCTTTATCACTGGACATGTAATTGATCAGGGTAATGGCGACATTTTCCTCCACATGATCCAATACACGATATTGCAATTCAGGATCCTGGTATTCCATAATCTCAGCCCCTGATCTAGGGGCTATATGCCGGAAAAAATCAATTTGTTCTTTGTGATTAAGACTGTTTATCATTTCGCTAAATCATAAGGCTGATATTTATCCAAAAATGCTTCCATGGCCATATTGTTTTTTTGCTTCAGCACTTTACTTAATTCCTTCGTCATTTTCTTACCCCCATTCATGAAAGAATTCAACCATTGAGGGTAAATGCTCCTTTTGCCTTTAAGTGATTAAAGATGGTCAAACAGACACTTACCCTTTTCATCAAAAAAACCTTATGATCGTCCGATGTGTCTTCGATCATCATCACCTCCCCGAAAATCAAAAAACACCCTCCACGATTGAGGGTGTTTTAACCGCACGCAAATAAAGCGTGCTTGAATACGCCTCAATTCGTTGAGCTTTAGCACTATATGGCATAGGATGACATATTCATCCAGCTGCATTAAAAACCACCTTAATTCGATGGTTTCTGTTGACCCATTGGTGTCTTTAGACGTTTCTGGGCAGCAGCGTATCTCCATATAGGAGCCTCACCTAACGAGGAGTGTTTCATTGTTTTTTCAACGCAAACTTAATAGTAGCATGATCATAATAATTGTCAATGCTTTTTTGTTCATTCCGTCCGTTTATTGAGCCGTTATTTGATCCTGGTCCCGAGTGGTCAAGAATTCTTTTAACGCTTGTTTATTTTGATGAAAATCAATGCTGAGCACCGCTCCGACATCGGCTCTTTCGTTCACATAAGAATCTTGGATAGGTATTCTTAAGGTCTCCATCTGTTTGGATTTCCCGGCTATTAAACCTTTGCCGATGGCTAACAGGGTATTCGTATCAACATTTGTATCGATATAGGGATCTGCAATACCAAGCATCTTGGGCAATTTTACTAAACTATGAATACTGATAGCCTCTTCTTTTAACTTCGACAGGACTTCCTGCTGCCGGCCGACCCGCCCAAAATCACTTAATCGATCCTGGCGAAAACGAACATATCCAAGAATCTGCTCTCCATGCAAAATTTGCTTCCCGGGCTTCAAAGTCATGCCGATTCCGTCGGACATTTCATAAGGAATGTCCACTTCAATACCGTTTGGAGCAACAAGCTCAACTAATTTCGTAAAACCGTCAAAGCCAACCACAGCATAGTAATTGATATCTATGTCAAAATTTTGCTTGATTGTTTTTCTTAATAATTCCGGTCCGCCAAAAGCAAAAGCAGCATTTATTTTTTGTTTCCCGTAACCAGGCACATCCACAAATGTATCCCGCATGATAGATGCAACTTTTAAATCATGAGTGTCCTGATTATAATGGGCGATCATAAGGGTATCGGAATTGCCGCGATCCTCCCCCCTTGAGTCACTGCCAATTAACAGAATATTAATTTCCCCAAATCGGGGTTCCGGTCCTTTAAATTCATCAAAGGTAGTGCCATCGTCTTTATAAGGACCATCCTTTGCAACAGACAAACCCATATTATATTGAACTATACTGTATATGGCCGCTGTTAAAATGAATAAAATGAACAATAAAAAAATATGTCTTTTCCATTTGCGTTTCACTGTTTTCTTTTGTCTTGAATTCATGAAAAAATGACCACCTAACGACTAAAAGATTACATTTATATAATTGTTAAAGAAGAAAATGAAAGTCCGACCGTTATTCTGCCAGCGAATTCAGGACGATTTGCACCGCAATGGCGTCGTCGATATAACCGATGGGAAATATATAATCCGGGATCGCATCTACAGTAATAATAAAGTACAATAGCGCACTCCCGATAATCGCCAGTTCATAGGAAGTACCCTTCCGCTGCCGAAATGTCTCATATAATTCCTTCAAGTCGTTTATAAAAGGACCAATACTCCCGATTTTTTGAAGCTTTTTCTCAAAACCTTTTAAAATGGTTTCCTTCCCTTCTTCTGTTTCCGAATAATGACCGTAATGGGATAATTCTTCATCAACCTGTTTAATTGTAAACTCTTTATCTAATAAATTAGATGACTCAAGATAGTTTTGGATCACTTCGACTGATTTTTGAATATCAGATTGCGGCCGCTCCTCTTGCTCCTGAATTCCATAACCCCCGGCATTCAACAATTCCGAAATGGGGACATTTAGACAGTCCGCAAATTTTTGCAGGTGCTGCAGATTTGCTTTTCGTTTCCCGTTAATAATGCGAGAAATTGTGGCTGTATCAATTCCCGTAAGATCACTAAATTTTCTCATGGACAATGAGCGTTCTTTCAATAATCCTCTCAACAACAAACCGAGCTTATTATTTTTCCTTTGATTAACCATACTTTGTATTCCTTTCCTTAAGTTTCTTTGAAGATTTGTAAAAGAGGAAATATATACAGTGATTAAGAGATGAATCCCCCATAATATTAAAATGTTGTTGACTTTTTGTCAACACTCTCATTTTTATGGACTGCAGAAATATAAAATAACTTTTAAAAACCAAAGGATCTTTTTCCCGAAAAAATCCTTTGGTTTTGTTTAGTAGAAAAATGCTGTAACAGCTATTACTAAAATGATGGCCCCGCTTAAAAACGTTCCGAATTGGCCAAGTGTATATGAACCGATTCTCACGTTCGAAAGCTTTGCTCCCAAATTGACGCCTGCCCACACACTGATAAAGCTTCCGACGGCTGCGGTTACGGAAATGGCTAAAGGAGAAAGGCCCAACAATCCTGCACCAAGTCCATTAGTCAATGCATTAGCCGACAATGCAATCCCTAAAATGACCGCTTCCCCCCAACCAATTTCTCCGGATTGATCCGCATCCGCCAACTCAGGATTTTTTAATATACTTTTTATGGATCGTGGTTGTTTACAATGATCCTCTCCTTTTTGAGGAAGATGATTACGGGGAGCCGCCAATAAAATGATTCTAATGCCTATAACGAATAGCAAAAACGATCCGAATATGAGAGGAAGTATCCCTGGCAGGATTTTAGAAAGCCACAGCCCAGATGAGATTCCGGCTATGCTAAAAAGAAAACAGATCACAGCTATCAAAAAGTTCGGCCCCAATCTAATATGCATCCTTCGAATGCCATAAGAAATTCCGACACCCAAATTATCTAAACTTGATGAGGCTGCGAAACCTAATATGAGAAGCCAAGCAGACCAAATTGTCATTTTGTCAACACCTCTTTTTTTTATTATTTTATTGGTTAAACAGATGTTTGTGCTTATTTATTTATTATGTTTGTTGTAATTGTTTCAACAAATCACTATTTTAAGGGTGTTCCAGAGTGAAAGAATTCAAAAAAAGACCACTTGAATTTTTGTGCACGGTATTATATGATGTAAATCGTAATGATTACGATTTAAAAAAGGAGGCATTTAATGAATAAAATACCTGTTGCGGTTTTAAGTGGATATTTGGGGCTTGATGCATGCTTATTGACCCCTGATGAAATGAATGGCAGCTAAAATTTACTAAACGACCCCTTCCCTGCGTTACAACCATAGATGGGTATACTCTTTAAATCGTAATGATTCTGATTATCACTTTTTGTAGAAAGGATTTTAAAAAATGAAAAATACGTCGATTATTTTTACAATCATCTTGATGATTGCGGTATTTATGGGGGGCTGTAATAAAAATTCATCAGTGCCACCGGAGAAACAAATTAAAGAAAATACAAGTAAGACGCTCAAAGTGTACACGACAATTTTTCCTATAGAGGACTTTACAAAAAAAATCGGAGGTAAATATGTTGATGTAAAAAGTGTATATCCGGCAGGTGCAGATGCCCATACATTTGAACCGACTTTAAAAGCGATGATGGACATAGCCGATGCAGATTTATTCATCTATAATGGAGCAGGGCTGGAAATGTTTATTGATAAAGCCGAAAAAACATTGGCAAACGAAAAGGTTGAGATGGTAGAAGCATCAAAAGGCATTGAGTTATTAAGGGGCCATGACCACAACCACGGGGATCATGAACACGAACATGGTGAGGACCATACAGACGGCCATGCCCATGAAAATGGCGACGAAGAACATGGACATGAGGCTACAGAAGATGAACATGATGGACATAATCACGGACATGAAGACGGCCATAACCATGAAGCGGGCCACGAGGAACATGGACATGAGGATCACACAGAAGATAAACATGATCACGGGCATGAAGAGGGGACAGAGGAATATGATCATCATGATCACGGCCACCATCACCATGATCAAGACCCTCATGTGTGGCTCGATCCCATCCACGCAATCAAAATGGCAGAAAATATTAAAGACGCTCTGAGTGAAGCATTGCCATCTGCCAAAGATGAGTTTGATAAAAATTTCCAAAACTTGAAAGAAGAGCTTGAACAGCTTGATGTTGATTTGCGGGATACCATTGACTCAGCCGAACATAAGGAGCTTTTGGTTTCACATGCTTCATATGGCTATTGGCAGCATCGCTACGGCATTCACCAAATTAGCATTGCCGGATTAAGCCCGGAAAATGAACCATCGCAAAAACATTTGCAGTCAATCATAGAAACAACGAAAGAACACGGCATACATTACATCATTTACGATCAAATTCCATCAACTAAAGTCGTAAAGGTGGTCCAAAAAGAAACCGGGACAAAGCCTGTCACGCTGCATAACCTTGAATATCTTACGGAAGATGACATAAAGAACAAGGAAGATTACTTCAGTATTATGAATAAAAATATAGAAACACTCAAAACAGTTTTAGGAAAATGAGATAAAAAAGAGGCTGTTATTTCCGACAGCCTCTTTTTATCTAGTTTGCAGAGAAACAACGTATTTCTATCCATTCTCTTTTGTGAACGAAGAATCCGATTAAACAGATATTCGGGCACTAATCACTCCTACTCGCTATTGAAGCTTCCATTTAAGCAACTGCTCGGGAACAATTCCAAGCTTTTGATGCCGAGAAGATAGAAGAAATTGACGAAGCAGGAAAATGGCTTTCAAGGGTTTCGGCAGCCTGTATAACATCTTACATATCCCTATCAATCGTTTTATTTCCACGTTTTCCAAACACCTGGATAATTCGATCATAAACAAGATCGAGATAACGGTTCTGTGACATAACGATCACTGTTGCCAGTATTGCGATGATTGCTCCAGCAGTCACATCCGACGGATAATGAACCCCAATAAATACTCTTGAAATTGCCATGCAGACAGCCAACATCAACAAAACACTACCCAGCTTTTTTCTGCACCTGAAAAGGACGAACGCCAAGACAAAAGCGCCAGTGGAATGGTTGCTTGGAAATGACGGGTCAAAGCTTGATTTTTCACTCAGTAAATGCACCGTATATGTCACAAATGGCCGTGGGCGAAAAAGCATTAATTCGATCACTTTGTTTATTCCCAAGGCAATGATCATAACCGTCAAAGCATACAACACAATTTTTCTATTTCGTTCCTTATTCCCGGATGTTGAAAACCATAACCATACCAACACGAATCCAAATAATAACGGGCCATAATTCGAAAATAACAGGACCATTTGATCCAGCATATCGTTTTGTCCGGCAAACCGATTGATCAATTCAAACAACTGATAATCTAATCTCATTTTGATCTCCACTGTACATTTTTTTTGATGTTTCATTATACCATATATTTGATTATGGAATGGACATACCGGCCGATTAATCGGCAATTCATGACAATTAGGTCCCCCAAGACGGATAAGTTGAGTGTCCGTATAGGAAAACAATCTTCCTTGCAGAAGCGGATCGTTTGTAAAGTCTATTCCCGGTACAACATTTCCCGGGTGAAATGCCACTTGCTCCGTTTCCGCAAACACATTATCCACATTTCGATTTAACGTCATTTTCCCTATAATCTTTACCGGAACATCTTCCTCCGGCCATAGTTTCGTTGGATCCAGTATATCAAAATCAAATTGGAACTCATCTTCCTCAGCAATGATCTGTACACCCAGCTCATATTCGGGGTAATCACCGTTTTCAATTGCCCCATATATATCCTGCCGGTGAAAATCCGGATTCCTTTTGACACCCCTTAAAAATGTTAGTTCGAAGGACGTTCCTGTTATTGGAAAAACAAAAAACAGCGGGGATTCAACCCTCCGCTGTTTTGAAACGAATATTTTATACTTCGGGAATTTTCTCTTTATTTGTCACTTCCAAGACGTCAAGCAAAAACACAAATACCGGAATCCCGATAATGAGCCCCCAGACCCCAAAGAAATTTTGCGAGAAAATCAGGACAATAAACGTGTAAAATACAGGCAGGTCGGTTTTAGCCGACATGAGCTTCGGATTTAATACATAGGCCTCAACGGCATGAATGATCGTAATGGCCACCACCACATAAACGACCTTTATTAAACCGCCGATCGAATAGGCGATCAAACAAAGCGGGATCAAGGAAATGAACACGCCGGCTACCGGGATAAGTCCCAGGAAAAAAACCATGAGGGCCAATACAAATAATTGAGGAAAACCCAAGATGATGAGTGCAACCACCGTCAAAAAGCAATTGACAAGGGCAATCATAAACTGGACTTCGATCACCTTTCCGAAGGTGCGTGTAAATTTTTTTCCAAAAAACTCAATTTCAAAATAAAATGGGGCGAGTTTGCTGTTTTTAAATTTCGAAGTGAATTCTTTTAACCGCGGTTTTTCCAGCAGGAAAAACAGGCTCAATACTAAAGCAACTATTACTTGTATGCTTGTTTTGCTAATATCGGTGAACGATTTGATCAGAAAAGAAAAGCCGTTTTCCAAATAGGCTACTATTTGGTTTTTGGAAATGATCGTTTCAATATATTTAATTACCGTATTTTCATGCGGCTGGGTGTAAAAAGCGGTGACTTGTTTAACCAGCTGGCTTATTTCCCATGTTAGGATGGGAAGATATTTTACAAGCCCGTATGTCAGTACGCCGACAATAATTATATACATGAACAAAACGAGCAGCTTCCTGTGAATCGGGAGGCGCTTTGCAGCAAATTCAATCAGGCGATTCATTAAATACGAAAAGATAAAGGTCAGTAAAATCAAGTTCATCATGCTTCTCAAGCTGTATAAAATCAAGACAATCAAAGCAAAAATAATGATGCGTTTGACGCCTTTCTTTTGGAAAATTTCAATAATGCTCATCCAGATCGTTTCCCCTTATTTATACTTTTTTTATATATTATATCAATGATCAAGTTCCCGCAGGGAACTAGTTTTAAAAAAAACTAAAAATCTGTGTTGGCAGGAACAGGAATGGTTTCCAAATAAAAATGATTGAAAAAATGATTCATATATATTATTATTTTTATGTGACTTTTTAACAGAAATGCTGGTGTAGCACAGTTGGTAGTGCACGTCACTCGTAATGACGGGGTCGCAGGTTCGAGTCCTGTCACCAGCACTTTTAACAATTCCGATGCTGGAGAGCCGTGTTTGCTTCTGAACAAGCGGAATTGTCGCCCGTATTCTTTTGCAGTATTAAATCGCCAATATGGAGAAGTACCCAAGTCCGGCTGAAGGGGATGCACTCGAAATGCATTAGGGCGGGCAACCGCCACGTGGGTTCAAATCCCACCTTCTCCGCCATACATACTCTTCAAATAAAAATCCCTCATTCGGGGATTTTTTTTGTTTATGCTACAATACCATTATTACATGAAAAGACTGGCTGAAAAAATGATGTGTACATGCCCCCTTGTTGACGGGCACCCCATAGGTGATAAAGAATCGAAATTCGCCCCCCCCGCGGTATCGGGTGTTGTTCACCGGAGCATGGGTGCACAGCCTTAGATCGATTCAGTTAGAAGGTGATGTGGATGTTTAATGACATCGCGTTAACGGATTTGTTGGCGTTAAGGAAAACAGAAAAGCATACAATTGTAGACGTCCGTTCCCCTGGTGAATTCAACGAGGCAACGATTCCCGGGAGCATAAACATCCCCGTTTTCAATGATGCAGAGCGTGCAGAGGTAGGGACCATCTATAAGCATTTCGGAAAAGAGGCGGCCATGGAAAGAGGAGTGGCAATCTTTTCGCAAAAGCTGCCCTCCTTTATTTCTGCATTCAAACAAATAGATACACCGCTGACAGTTTTTTGTTGGCGGGGAGGCATGCGGAGCAAAACGGCTGCAACCATGCTGGATTTGATGGGGATCCATGCAAACCGGCTTCTCGGCGGGATCCGTTCCTATCGCAAATGGGTCGTTCAAAAATTGGCAGAAGCCAAATTTCCTCCAAAACTGATTGTCTTGAACGGATATACTGGAACGGGAAAAACAGCGATCTTAAGAGAGCTGTCACAAATGGGTTTTCCCGTAATGGATTTGGAAAAAATGGCTGGCCACCGTGGCTCTATCTTCGGCCACATCGGACTCAATCCGTCCAATCAAAAGAAATTTGATTCCCTGCTTGTTGAAACAATGGTTGATTTTTGGGAGGAACCTTATGTTTTGATTGAGGGGGAAAGCAGACGAATCGGGAAAGCGTCCCTGCCCGAATTTCTTTACGAGAAAAAAGAGCAGGGACTTCATCTGTTTATCCGTTTGCCCATCAAGGAAAGAATCAAGCATATTCTTGAAGACTATCGGCCATGGCAGTCCCCCGAACGATTTCAGGAAGCTTTTCGTTTTATAAAAAAAAGAATCCATACACCCATAGCCAAAGAAATTGAAGCCGCTATTGAAAACGGCCGTTTTGCTTCCGCTGCAGAACTTTTATTAACTTACTATTATGATCCGAGGTATGAACATTCTACTCAAGTTCATAAAAATAAAGATACGATTCTAATCGAAGCCGGGAATAAAGACGAGGCATTGAAAAAAATAGCTGAAACACTGTTAAAAGAATGGAAGGTGCAAAAGAAATAAAAGCACCTTTTTTTGTAACATTTTACTGCTGTCGTCAAAAAACCAAAAATAATACCACTATATATTGTATCTTTGTAGAAAAACAAACTCAACATATGGTATACTCTATGTAATCTTTTGAGTAACCCGAACATATCCGAAAATGTATATCTCCATCATGACTATGTATTGAATGACGAAATCCCTGTCTGCATGCTCTCTATTATTTTCAAAAGGAGAATCGGAATTTATGGAGCAAAAAAAACCGAACGGAAAGGAAGCATTGTTGTCAGAAATTAACGCCCTGAGAAAAGAAATGATACGAATCGGCATGTCAAAAGGGTTAAATCATAATCAGACAATCGAATTAAGCCAAAAGCTTGATATCGCCTTAAATAAGTATTCAATAATATAATTATTGGGAAACTTTTCCGGATTATAAAAAAATATACGCAACCCCATCACGAGACAGGATGATGTTTATTTTTTATGGAGGTAACCAGTAAAAGAGCAGATGCCACATAGACATTTCTGACTCACACCTTCCCTTATCCATGATGGGATATGAATTCCTGATAAAAAATTACCCCTTTGTCAACCATCTGGACAATATTTTTTCCCTTGCCCCAAGATCATTGTTTTCTTTGTTATATTGACCAAGCCGTTTTTCTCCGACAATCCTTCCATCCACCATATAAAGGACACGCCCGGTTTTGGCTGCAACCTTCAAATCATGTGTGACTAAAAGGACCGTTGTCCCTGATTCGTTTATTCCGCGCAGTATATCCATAATATCTTCGGCAGATTTCGTATCGAGCGCTCCGGTTGGTTCATCTCCAAAAATGATATCGGGCTGGTTCATCAACGCCCTGCATATGGCGGCTCTTTGCAATTGTCCGCCTGAAGCCTGTGTTATGTCATTTTTGGCCAGCTGGTAAATTCCCGCTTTCTTCATTAAAGCTTTTGCCCTGATGTTAATATCATGACGATGTTCCTTTTTCGCCAAATAGGCTGCAAGAATGATGTTGTCAAAAATGGACAGGCTTTTTAAAAGATGAATCTGCTGAAAAATAAAACCCATTTGAAATAAACGAACATCCGATAATTCTTTTTCCGGGAGACTGGAGAGCTCCCGGCCATGAAACAACACCCGGCCACTTGTACAGCGGTCCATTCCGCTTAAATTGTAAAGCAAGGTTGATTTTCCTGAACCGGATGGACCCATGACAGATACGAACTCTCCCTTTTTTATTTTTAAGTTGATATTTTTTAAGACATGCTGCTGATGATTTTTCCCCAAACCATACATTTTGTTTAATTGTTCCGATTCCAAAATGATCTCCATCCCACTCATCCTTTGAACATTTTTATCCGGCGTTTATATCCGCAATACTGTTTTTCTTTAGACTTTTAAGAAAGCATACATCGGGGTATCGCCAATTTAATCAAATCCAACCTCTTACCTCTCACTTCCAAGAAAGAACGCGTCAGTGTTCTTTCTTATGGGGGCCGCACTCAAGATCGTCGTAATGGACACAACGATTATTAAAATGGACGGACAAAGAATATATGCTTTCATGGGGTCAATCACAAACTGAATGTCGGAGGCCCCCATCAAAGACATCAAGGCACCCACCATTCTTTCGCCAATCGTATTGGCGCAAATCGTTCCCACAATGATCCCCATCACTAGCACTAGCAATGTTCTTGTAACATATTGAGAGCGAATGTCATATAATGAAAAACCGATACTTTTCATGATTGCTATTTGCAAATGGTCTTTCGCTAGTAACATTTTCAAAAATAAGGATGTGATCAGCATGGAGACCAATAAGGCAATCACTATCGCGATGACTGTGAATGTCCTTAATTGTTCAATTGTATTTCCAAATGTTTGCGTTACATAACCTTTCAAATCCGTAACCTTCGCCGGGTAAAACAAATCGGCATATGCATCCATTTTCTCACGGGTATTGACATGGGGCTTTACATCCAAAATCACTTTGTACCAGAGTACGCCTTCCTTGTTCTCCGGGAGTAATGCTTTGGCTGTTCGGCCGCCGTTCGTTACGTCCTGGTATATGCCGCGCACTGTCAATTCCCTCTCTTGCCCATTTGCCACAATCACAATGGGATCGCCGACATTTTTCTCAAGCTCCTTGGCATTTAAATAAGAAAGGGCGATCTCATCCTCCCTTTTTGGAGCCCTGCCTTTTACATATTCCAAAGGAAACACTGAAAAATCGCCTGTTTCCACATGGATGTTCTCTTCCAGCCCGTCACGATTAATCAACTTATATTGGCTCGTGACAAATGGTGCAAATTTTTGAATGTCTTCATCCCTTTCAATGTGCATAACAACCTTATTAAACTGTTGATCCATATCGTCCGATTGTTGAATATCGATTCGAATGTCACTTCGTTCCACTCCCATATATTGAATAAAATCAGGAGTTTGAATCGTATGCAGAAAATTGATAGGGACGATCATGATAAATGAGCACAAAACGAAAACAAGCAATAACAACCGATACATTTTAAATCTCGTCAATATATCTCTTAAACCAAGTAAAAGATTGATATTTACAAATCTGCTCCGGTGGGGAGCCAGCAAGGTTTTATTCGGTTGTATGTCACCCGTATTTCCGGAACGCAAAGCCTCTACCGCTGAAATGTTATGGAGTCTCCTGAAAGTAACCGTACAAAACAATACGATCATCAAAAACAGGGAAAACACCGATATGACCGGAATCATATTTACCAGGATACTTTTTGGCGCGGAGCCTATATATAGCATTACATTGGATGTAAACAAGCGGTTGAGGAATAAAGAGGCAACATAGCCGGATAAAGAAGCTAAGGCCGCCAAAACAATATATTTGAGAAAGTATATTTTTTTAATATCCCTGTGGCGCATCCCAATTGCCTTCAAGACCCCGATCTGGCGATATTCTTCTTCAATGGCCGACAGGATCGCAAAACGGATGCAAAGAATGGCAATGATATTGATCAGGAGGCTTACAAAAATGATAATGGCTGCCATTATACCGTCCGTAATTGCGTTTAACGTTTTAAACAAATGGTAGTCGATTGCCGGTCCCTTTTTCGGGAGATTGGCTGATAAATATTCGTTTCTGAATTCGTTCAGCTTGTTCAGGTCTGCCAGTTGGAATTCAATCAGATATTCAACATTGCCAATGTTCTTTTTCAACACATTCAAATCTGCTTCATTGATGACAAACCGCTTGGAATGGATGATGGACGGATTCATTTGCACGTCCCGGACAAAATCAGCGACGGTCAACTCCATATCAAATTGCGTGGTTGAGATTGTCACTTTGTCGCCCATTTGAATGTTTTCCTTCTGCCTGTAATAAATGGGTACGGCTATTTCCCCCTGTGAAACGCGAATCACTTCATTTTTTAAATTAAGCAGCAGATCAAAGGAATCGTTCTGTTTGACAAAATAATGATCCATCAAACTGTATTGATCGATTGCGGAACGATTTCCCAGATCAATATTCACACCATCAATATGAACCATCTCTACTGTTTGGTGCGCTTTTACAAGGCGATTGTTTGCAGCGAAAGCATCCAAATCAGCCTGGTTCATTTCGCCGGAGTGCATTTGTACAAAATGCGGCGCTTTGGATTTTGTAAACAAAGCATTCATGGAGTTGGCCAATTCAGCAATTAAATTCGCGCCGCTTGCGACGAGAAAAGATGATAACGTCATAAAAAGGAATAATACAATCGTGATGGTTTTGTTGTGCAATACATCCTTTTTTACCATATTTAAAAACACTTTTATACCACCTCCCCTTCATGTGGGATGTAAACTTTTTTTGACGGAAAACGATTCAAAATTCCAAAAATACGAACCAATTTGACGCAAATACGATCCGAACGATAAATTTACTGTCCGAAACTGCGTAAATGTCACTTTTACAATCCAAAGCAGGAAAAATTACTGCTGGAAAATATCCTTATGGGTTTTTGCACGTTTCATGTTTGAAAAATCAACGTTTGAAAATACGAACGCCGACAAGATTAAAAACAAGATTCCGAACGATAAAACAATGATCATGCCCATTTGAGGCGTAATCACATAATCATTTATTTGAAATGCAAGCTGTTCGGCGAGCAGTTCATCTGTTGGCAACGACATTTTTTCGAGGCTTACTGCCCGGAAAAAGGCGGCTGCATAGGTCATCGGATTCAACATCGCCAAATACTGCAAGCCGTCAGGAAGCAGACTGAGAGGAACATATACGCCGCATAAAAAGGTAATCGGCGTTGTGATGGCGGTGGTCAGGATTTGAAACGTTTGCGTGCTTTTTACGATTGCAGCTAAAAACAAACCGAAAGCAGAGAATACAAGTCCTGTAAAAATCATAAAAGCAATCGCCGCAAGAGGTGTCAGCACGGACGTATATTTCATTCCGATAAAATAACCGGCAAGCAGTATCAGGATGCCTTGAAAAGTGGCAACCGTTGTCGAGGACAAGATTTGGCCGATCGCAATATGCATTCTTTTTACAGGGCTGACAAGCACTTCTTTCATATAGCCGGAAACAACATCCTCTACGGTTGTGGCCGCAATGTTTAATGATGTCTGAAAAACAACAATGATAATGATGCCTGCCAGCACATATTGCATCGGATTGGTGACAAAAACGCTTCTAAAAATATTGCTTAATAAATACAGGTAGAAAAAAGGCATGATCAGAATGAGCACAAGCTGGACGCGATTTCTGAGAAATAGTTTTACATTTCGAAGCCATAATGCTCCAACCACCTTCATGAAAATGACCCCCCCATATCCTTTCCGGTGATTTCCAGAAACACATCGTTTAATGTCCCTTTTTTCACTTCCAGATCTTTCATAAAAGGTTTATGCTCACTCATGATGTCCAGCAAATCGGATAATTCATTCGTTTCAATGTAATAAGAACAGCCGGCTTTTTTGTACGGCAGATCGTACAGATACAATAAGGATTCGAGTTCCCGGCCATTTTCGCTCGTGATGTGGACTTTATCTTTCGTGTATTGTTTTTTCAAAGATGACGGCTGATCAAAGGCAATGATTTTTCCCTTATCCATGATGGCCACTTGATCGCTGATCTCCGCTTCTTCCATATAATGGGTGGTTAAAAAGATCGTCATATTTTTCTTTTTTTGCAGCGTGACGATATACTCCCAAATATGGGCCCTTGTCTGCGGATCAAGCCCTGTTGTCGGTTCATCCAAAAATAGAACTTTCGGAAAGTGCAAAAGGCTTCTTGCTATTTCTATCCGCCTTTTCATGCCTCCGGATAAACTGCCGGCCAAAGATTTTTTCCAATCCATCATGTCCACCAAATCCAGGACAAAGTGAATGCGTTCGTTCATGACGGATTTGGGAAGCCCGTAAAAATGACAGTGCATTTTCAAATTTTCTTCCACCGTCATTTTATTGTCCAAGGTTGAATCCTGAAAAACGACGCCGATCACGCTCCTGACAGCATCCGGATTACGGCTCACATCTTTTCCGTCGATCAACAACGTACCGGATGTTTTTTCCAGCATCGTACAGAGCGTGTTAATGACCGTGCTTTTTCCTGCACCATTTGGCCCCAAAAAAGCAAAAATGCTGCCGCTTTTCACCTCAAAGGAAACATGATCAACCGCGGTGAAATCCCCATACGTTTTCACAAAGTTCTTTACGATTATCATATTTTCCATGACCATCACCTTTTCTTGCTTTTTAAAAATGACCAAAAGCGATCCATTTTATCCAATGCATGGCTGATGTTTTCAGATTGAGCAAATTCGTCGGTGAATACATCCTCAAACGCATCCAAAACTTTTTGGCAATCTTCCATGCCTATGCCTGATTTCTCGGATACTTTTTCAATGACATCCGCTTTATTCATCGTTTTCCTCTCCCTTATGGTGTTGGGAGCTTTGAGTCAGCATTTTTAAGACATAATCAAAAGTGCCTTCTTTGGCTCCCAACGTTTTTTCCATCATGTAGGTGAAAGCCATCGCTTTTTTCAAAAGCTCTTGGGGCGCCCACCGAAAGATGCCCTCATCAAACAGGAATTGCGACGATACTAACAGAAACTCCACCATTTCTTTCGGATATGGCGTGTCAAAGACGCCTTCTTTGATTCCTTGTTCGATTACTTCGGCCAAAACGGGGGTCAACTGGAGAATCGTTTCCACCAAGCTTTTTTGGTGCATTTCCGCGTTATCCACCTGATGCAGTTGATCTATCATTTGTCCCTTTCGGCTTGAGTCAGGGCTTTGAGCCATAATGATCCGAAATATTTTCTCGGGGGCTTTCAGGTGCGGATCAGAAGCAATGCTCTTTGCCGCTTTCACCCCCGAAGTGATAAAACGCATGACAATGGCATCCATCACCTCTTCTTTGGAGGGGAAGTAATGATAAAAAGTCCCTTTGGCAATCCCGACTTCTTGCAAAATATCATTCACTGTCGTGTTTGAATAACCTTTTGTCGTAAAAAGCCATTCAGCTGCATCCAAAATTTCATTTCTTCGTTCTTCCGGATTTTTTGCAATTCGCATATACATTCCTCCAAATTATTAGACCGACCGTCGGTCTAAACCCACTATAATTTCTTCATTCCGGAAAGTCAAGTGTTTTTTTCGGTGCCTGTCCCCGAATTTTTTCGAATAGGAAAACTGTATAGAGAGGACCTGCAAATGTCTTGATGAGTACGCCCTTCCACTTTTTTTATTCTCACATATTTTGTTATGGAAGTGGAAAGGAGGGTATAAAAATGTCTGATGGCGCAGGCGCAGGAGCAGGTTTTGCTTTAATCGTCGTATTATTTATCCTGCTCATAATTGTAGGAACCGCTTATGCCGGCGGCGGATACGGCGGATATGGCGGCTTCGGGGGCTACGGAGGTTTCGGTGGCTTCGGCCCTTGGTGGTGGTAATCATATAATCCCTGCCAGGGACTAGATTAAAACCGGTTTGCTATATTAATTCTCAAACTGGAATATAGTGGGCCAGGGAGGTAATTAGGGTCTACTGAATAACAAAAAAATGTTGTTTTAACAAGGTTTTTTACCTTTTTTGTCGAAGTTATATACAAGGGTATTTGTCCGTAAACCAATAAAAACCTTGCACTTGGAGGGGTAACCTTGTACGAACATAATGCCGATCAAA
>NZ_JBFEGN010000050.1:0-27927 GCF_047228825.1 Siminovitchia jepli | reverse complement strand
GGTAAATTTTTACACCTGTGGATAAGTGCATTTTCTGTTTTAAGGACTAAAAAACATAAATTTACTCCTCAAAGCTGAACTAGACTCTTTCGCATTCCCGCTTCCCGGTCTTCCTGGTATGATATATTGTAAGATTGAAGATGAAAAAATATCTGTAGGGAGAGAGTATTCACAATGGAAGCAAAAGAATTGGGCCATAGAATTAAGTTGATGAGAACAAAGAAAAAACTGACACAAGCGGCACTTGCTGAACTGGTAGGAATTACGAAAAGTCATATTTCCAAGATTGAAAATGGAGTGGCTACCCCCAGTTTGGTTACACTTTCCAGCATAGCGGATGCACTAGGCTATCCCATGTCCTGGTTTGTGAATCAAGAAGAACA
Organism: Siminovitchia jepli; assembly: GCF_047228825.1. NCBI lineage: Bacteria > Bacillati > Bacillota > Bacilli > Caryophanales > Bacillaceae > Siminovitchia > Siminovitchia jepli. Next base: position 27,544 of record NZ_JBFEGN010000050.1, on the reverse strand, counting down.
TGAAGGTTTGTCAATTGTAAGAAAAAGTGACCGCGATAAAAATGTTTCCAAGAATGAGATCGGTTATGATTATGAGTTATTGGCAAATAAAAGTTTTATGAGCAGCATTAATCCGACCATTGTTACGGTTTTAAGCGGCGCAGAAGACATTAAGCCGTATGTACATGACAATGACGAATTTATTTATATCATTACGGGGAGCATTAAACTGATGTACGATGGAAAGGTGTATCGTTTGGAACAAGGAGACTCTGCTTATTTTTCCGGAAAAAAACCGCATATTTTTATTAATAATAGTGACGAAGCTTCAAAAGTACTGACCATATACGTTGAAGAGTAACGTTTTAAATGGGGTTTTTCTTACGATCCTGTATTCGTTTACAAAAAAGTCTTTACACAGCAATGCAGCTATTGTACATTGTATATACACTTATTCAACAAAGTTGAATTGTAGGAAACAAAGTGGAGGAGAGGTTGCATGAACACCCATTCGAGAGTAAAAGGTTTTTATAAATTGTCGGTAGCAGAAAGAGTAAAATGGATAGCTGCCAATGCATGTTTAACAGAAGAAGAAGTACAAAAGTTGTCGGGCGGCCTGTCCATGGATGTGGCTGATTCAATGGTCGAGAATGTGATTGGACAAATTGGCACTCCATTGGGATTGGCAGCCAATTTTAAAGTAAACGGCAAGGATGTATTTATTCCGATGGCAACAGAAGAGCCTTCTGTCATTGCAGCTGCAAGTAATGCAGCGAAAGCAGCATATGATTTGGGCGGGATTTACACATTCTCAACCGGAACCATCATGCGTGGGCAAATTCAAGTTTTGGATATTTGTGATCCATACGCTGCAAGAGCAAGAGTTTATGAACATAAAGAAGAAATTATGGAACAGTGCAATTTAAAAGATCCCACTCTGGTAGCCTTGGGAGGCGGCGTAAAAGATATTGAGGTGCATCTCGTCAATACCGTTCGGGAAACAATGCTGGTGATCCATTTAATAGTGGATACAAAGGATGCCATGGGGGCAAATGCGGTCAATACAATGGCTGAATGTGTTTCTCCGCTCATTGAAAAAGTGACGGGAGGAAGAGTTGTATTGCGCATTATATCCAATCTCGCCGATAAAAGATTGGTTCGGGCGCGAGGAGTGTTTTCTTCCGAGCTGCTTGGGGGAGGAGAAATCGTTAAAAATATCATTAGTGCTTTTGAATTTGCAGACGCAGATCCCTATCGTGCTGCAACACATAATAAAGGAGTCATGAACGGAATGACGGCTGTCGTTTTGGCAACCGGCAATGATACACGGGCCGTAGAAGCAGGTGCGCATGCCTATGCTTCAAGAACCGGCAAATATCGGTCTTTGACAACTTGGGAGCTCAATAAAGATGGCAACCTTGTCGGAACATTGGAAGTGCCCATGGCAGTCGGAATTATTGGTGGCGCCACAAAAACGAATCCGGTTGCCAAAATTGCTTTGAAAATAATGGATGTAAAAACAGCAGAAGAATTAGCTGGAATGATCGCGGCTGTAGGTTTGGCGGAAAATCTCGCCAGTTTACGTGCACTGTCTGCAGAAGGAATTCAAACGGGCCATATGCGTTTACATGCCAAAAATTTAGCCATAATGGCGGGCGCAAAAGGTGATCTCATTGAACAAGTTGTACAAAGGGCGACGGAAGAAAAAGACTTTCGCTATAGCCGAATTCTCGAAATAACAAATTCACTAAAGAGAGGGGAGGATGTTGTTGACGGTGCATCGGAATAATGCTCATCCGGCCCAAAAAGAGGAACAGTTTATTGAAATTTTAGGAGATACGATCAATAGCAAACAACTGATTATTGCCATTATATTGAGTGTCACGACTAGTTTGGGAGGGTATCAGCTCGGACAATATATCTTTCCAAAAATCACAGATTCCCAAATGGTCAATTCGTATTCTTTATTGTTGGGGATTGCCGGCACTGTGATTGTTTTGGTTTTAAACGCCGCGTTATTTAAGCCGAAACGTGTTTTATTGGAAGATGAAGTTTCGGGTAATACGATGGAAGATGTTTTTAAAGACTTGCAGCTTGATATTGATGAGGAGTTGCGATTGATCGGAGAAGATCCGGTTACCAAGAAAGAATTGGATGAACTTGGGGTGTTACGTAATTTTGAAAATATGAGGAGAATCAATAATCAATGAGCATATATGTAGTAGCATTGCTATTCGCTCTGTTGGGTGCTGTTATTTTCACCATCATAGGCTTAATCTCGGGCACGGATGAAACCGCCATCATGGTCCCGATTACGCTATTAATCATTCTTTTGGGTACTCCGCCTGAAGGAGTATTTGCCTTCTTTATGGCTGCAGTGTTGGCCAAACATCTTACACATGCCGTTCCAACTGCATTGATGGGTATACCGGGCGATACGATGGCTGTGCCGTTAATTGATCATGCGACAACATTGCGGCGCATGGGCATGCCGCATATTGCACTGCGCAAAATGATAACAGGCGGAATTATGGGCGCTTTTATTGCTTTGCCTACAGCGATTTTGTTGGGGAAGTTTCTGGGACAATTTGCCGATTTTTTTAAAGAATCATCCGGATTGATCTTTACGATTGCCGCCTTTTTAATTGCTTATTTTTCAAGAGGCAAATGGGCCAGCGTGATTGTCATTATTCCCTTTGCTTTTTTCATTAAATCACTGGATACGTTTAGTTTTTCTATTGTAGACAAACATTTAACCATCACTTTCTTTTTGGGAATCGCCATTGGCCCCATGTTTAGCAATATTTTAGCTGCAGCTTCAACTGTTGCCCGAAAAGAGATTATAAGAAAAAAGCCAAATACTTACAATTTGGCACCCGAAACAAAATCATGGAAAGGTTACTTTCCAAATCCATTTACAATTTTAACCAGGAAGCAGACAATCTTTACTTCCATTGCAACATTTATTTCTTCTTTGACATTCGTATTCAGCCCGGTCGGAATGACTGCTTTAATGGGAGAAATTGTTGGTTCCCGTACAAAAGGTGCGTATAAACAGGCCACTACCAGTTTGACAGTCATGAATGGGGTGACAGAATCTACGTATATTGCCGAGGCGATTATCCCGCTGGTTGCGTTTGGCATTCCTTTAAGTCCGGTAGCATTGGGGCCGGCATCCCCTTTATTTAATGCTCCGCCGGTATATTCGGTTGATCCGATTCATAACTTGCATACATTTTTAACTTCGTGGGACTTTTTTATTTTCGGGCTGATCGGAATTACAGTATCGGCACTGATTGCATACCCATTTGCCATGAATTATGCACGGAAGGCTTCTGTCCTGGTATTGAAGTTTGTCAGCCAAGAAGCAATTATTGCCATGTTCATTGGTTTGGCGTGTTTATTGGCATATTATGAAGCCCAATTGCTTGGGATTATCTTAACCTTTACAGTAGCAACTGTTGGTGGGCTGTTGAACCGTATTTTAGGAGTGGGTGCAGGAGTGCAATTCATGGTATTCTATGCCTCAAGCTGGATCATGCTTACATTATTTGGCGTTTAATACTGATTGACCAGACCGATCAACATGCACGGCACCGTTATTGGCTGTTCGTGCATGTTTTGGATCGGAAACACGGGTAAAAATGCAGATTAGAAAGTCAGCAAACAGGAGCCTATTTTGGAAATGTTGGCAGCCGAGATGTGTGGCATCAGACATAAAATGTCTTATTAACAAAAGCAGCGTTAAACCTAATCGTTGAAACAACCCTTCATGAACCCGGGTGGTACATTATGAATGCTAGCCTGTAGTCAAAACAAGGGAAACCGCCCAGGGAAAAATAATTTGCCATCAGTCCGCCGGCAACTTTTTCCATCGTTCTTTTTTTGATAAAAATACGTCCGGCAAACTTGCTCCGCGCTCGTTTCCAATAACTGCCCTGCAACCTGCATCGCGTTTTCCAGGTCCATCGGACGGTTGATAATGCTGAAGACTGCGATGACGCCATATTGGTAAAGCGTCTCTATGCCATTGCCAACAGTACCGGCAAGAATGATCGTAGGAATACTGTGTTTTTTTGCAGCTTGGGCTACTCCCAACGGAGTTTTTCCATATGCAGTTTGAAAATCGACCTGTCCTTCCCCTGTAATCACAAGATCGGCTCCTTCAAGATGTTCAACAAGCCTTGAATAGTGGAGAACAACATCAACCCCTCTTTTTATCGTGGATGGAAAAAAAGCCTGAAAAGCGCCTCCAATCCCTCCGGCAGCCCCTGCACCCGGCATGTCATGCAGCCGGACGCCTGTTGCCTGTTCAACGACATTCGCCCAGCGAACCAAATTTTGATCAAGCATTTTCACCATTTCATCGGTTGCTCCTTTTTGCGGACCGAACACATGGGAGGCGCCGTTCTCGCCAATCAGCGGATTTTCCACATCCGAGGCAATCAAAAAGTGGCTTTCAGAAACACGTTTTTCAAAATGGTCCATCCGAATTTCGTGAACATGGCTTAAAGCCCCCCCTCCAAATCCAATCTCATTCCCGGACTTGTCCAATAATTGCATGCCAAGGGCCTGAAGCATGCCGGCTCCGCCATCATTTGTGGCAGACCCGCCGATCGCCAAAACGAATTTCCTGTATCCTTCATCCAGTGCTTTTTTGATTAATTCTCCGGTGCCAAATGTTGTTGCGGCCAGGGGGTTTCGTTCAGAAGGGCTGATTAAATCCAGGCCGGACGCACAAGCCATTTCAATGATGCAAGTTTCCTTGTCGCCCAGCACACCGAAAAAAGCCTCGACTGGTTTCCCCAAAGGACCCGTAACCGTCACAGGGACTTTACGGCCGTTTGTGGCTGAAACGAGGGTTTCCATCGTTCCTTCACCGCCATCCGCTACGGGAACAAGCTTTGTTTCGGCATGCGGAAAAACATTTTTTATTCCTTTTTCAATGGACAGCGCGGCTTCCATGGCAGTCACGCTGCCTTTAAAGGAATCGGGGGCAATAACAATTTTTATTTTTCATCCCTCCATCGCGAAAAGGTTTACAATTGCTCCTTTTGTTATATTATACGACCCTTGATACAAAGAATCCTCTAGAAACTGGCTTTGACCATTTTTGAACGGATACCCCGTGAACAAGGTCACTCTATTGGACAAATATTTCCTACTTTAGGACTATATTTTATATGATATAATGAATGTAACTGGAAATGGATCAGAACAAAGTTGGGCCTGAGCCCTGTACAAATTCAATTTTTCCATCTGTTCATTCCGGGGAAAAATGCGGTGATTTTTCTTCCGTTTCTTGCTGGTAAAAGGCAAAATTGTTTCTTCCGTGCTTTTTTGCGGCGTAAAGCGCTTGATCGGCTTTTGACAACAACTCATCGGCGTCTTCCCCATGGTCCGGAAAACAGGCAATCCCCATGCTGGCCGAAAGAGTGCAGTAGTTGCCATCAATATCGAACGGTGTCCGGAAACTGTCCAGTAATTTTGCGGTAGTTTTTTCGATATTTTCCCGCAAGGCATAATTGATCATCAGGACGGTAAATTCATCACCGCCCAGCCGCGAGACGATATCTTTTGGATGAAGCGCTTCCTTAATTCTGCGCGCAGCTTCCATTAATACTAAATCACCAGCGTCATGGCCCCAGGAATCATTCACATATTTGAACCAGTCCAAGTCCAAATACATGACGGCAAACCGCGAACCTTCCTTTTTTGCTTTATCGGTTTGGTTTTTTAAGCAGTCCAGAAAATTCCTCCGGTTTGGCAATCCGGTGAGCGTATCATGATAGGCAAGGTGATGCAGCATTTGCTCGGCCTTTTTTCTTTCGGTAATGTCCCGCATGACAAGAACGATGCTTTCTACTTCTCCTTTCCGGCAAAACACGGGATTAGCCCTCATTTCCACGTGCATGTAACGATTATTTCCTTCTGCTTTTTGAAGGCGGAACGCCAATTGGGCTGATGTCTTTCTGTTGCCGGAAAGATTGCGTAATGTTTCGTCGACGGATGGATGATCATCCGGATGAACAAGTTCGGACAGTCGCCTTCCTTCCAATTTGTCAGGCTGGTAGCCTAGCAATGTGTTGTAAGATGGGGAGGCATATAATAATTCCCCACTCGTATCGATGATTGAGATTAAGTCTGATGAGTTTTCTGTAATGAGGCGAAACTTCTCGTCTTTTCTTCTCTGAATTTCTTCTTCCAATTCTTTTTGGGCAGTGATGTCATTGCGAATAGATACATATTGATACGGCTTGTTGCGTTCATTTAAAAAAGGAACGATCGTCGTATGGACCCAGTAATAGGTCCCGTCTTTTGCCCGATTGCGAACCTCTCCTTTCCAAACTTTTCCTGAGCCGATCGTCTTCCACATCTCTTTGAAAAACTCCTTCGGATGGTACCCCGAATTTAAAATTCTATGGTCTTGCCCGATCAGCTCTTCGCGGCTGTATTTCGAAATCTTGCAAAACTGATCATTGGCATATCGGATGATGCCTCTACGGTCTGTTATGGCGACGATGGCCGACTGATCGAGTGCGTATTTCAAATGAGCCATTTCTTTTAGAGCAGCTTCCAGGTCTTTGCTTTTTTTTGTTCAGGAGATCCTCTAAATACCGCCTCCCGGTTGGATCCTTCATCAACTTTTATTCACCTTCCTCACGCCCTTTTATATGTAAAAATCAATCCCCAAACCCGATTTTACTTGCATTTTTCAAGGAAGTCCATGAGAATTTTGCAAAATTATCAACAAATCAAAGAATGATCGTTTCGGCCATTTCCGGAAAATATGTACTAGAAATCAACCCTGTCCCATATATTTTGATAAGGAAAGATGCGGGAAGGGGAAGGCTGCATGTGGAAAAAAACAAAGATCACTTTATTGGTGATTGGAGCGAGCTTGCTTTTTTTAATTTTACAATACCAATTTCTCCCTAAAGACTCTTTTGATACGTGGAACCTTCCCCTTACGGGGAAAATCATCTATTTGGATCCGGGGCATGGCGGTCCCGACGGCGGCGCCGAAAATGGGAATGCTGTTGAGAAAGATATTGCCCTTGAAGTTGCCCTGAAGCTGCGGGATTATTTGCAAGCGCAGGGAGCACTCGTGCTGATGACGAGGGAGGAGGATAAAGATCTTGCGGATCCGGATATTCGGGGACTGAGCCGGAGAAAGACTGCTGATTTGAAAAAAAGACTTAAATTGATCAATGAATCGGATGCCGATTTATTCATCAGCATTCATTTAAATGCGATTCCTTCTTCACGATGGCGGGGTGCGCAAACTTTTTACTCACCGCATTTAGTTGAAAATAAACGGGCGGCGAAATTTATTCAAGAAGAACTGATTGCCAGTTTGGAGAATACAGACCGGGAAGCAAAAGTGATTCAATCCGTTTATATTATAAAAAATGCCAATAAACCCGGGGCGTTGGTGGAGATCGGTTTTTTATCCAACCCGACGGAACGGGAATTGCTCATGCAGGATGATTACCAGGAGAAAGTGTCCATAGCCATATACAGGGGAATCATGAGGTATTTTACGAATGAAAAAACGATAGACTAGATGAAAAGAAGCAGCCGTATTGTGCGGCTGTTTCGTATGTTGTAAAGCGTCTTTTCCAAGCTTTCAGGGCATATATGGTATACTGAAACGAGAATGGAAATCGAGTAAAGGACGGTGCGAAGATTGATTACAGAACAAAAAGCAGTTGAGATATTGAACAAATTGAAAGATCCGCTTTTACATAAGACGCTTGAAGAAACAAATGGAATTGTGGAAGTCAAAGTAAAGGAAGAAAAGGCGCACATCAGCGTAAAAATCGCCTTGGCCAAAACAGGGACACCCGAACAGCTCCAATTGCAGACAAAAATCGTCGATGTTTTGAAAAAGGCCGGTGCGGACACGGTCGGCATCCGTTTTACCGAGCTGCCTGAAGAAGAGCTCGAGAAGCACCGGGCATCCGGAGACTTGGATCAGGGCGCTGGCGGACTGCTTGCCCCCAACAGTAAAACGGCGTTCATTGCCATAGCGAGCGGAAAGGGCGGAGTCGGCAAATCGACCGTATCGGTCAACCTGGCCGTGGCACTCGCAAGCCTAGGCAAAAAAGTTGGCCTCGTTGATGCAGACATATACGGATTCAGCGTTCCGGACATGATGGGAATTGAAGAGCGCCCGACCGTTCGGGGCAAAAAGATCATCCCGGTGGAGCGTTTTGGTGTCAAGGTCATTTCCATGGCGTTTTTCGTTGAAGATAATGCCCCCGTCATTTGGCGCGGGCCGATGCTTGGAAAAATGTTAAATAACTTCTTTACGGAAGTGGAGTGGGGTGACCTTGATTATTTGCTGTTGGACTTGCCTCCCGGAACAGGTGATGTGGCGCTCGATGTTCATACGATGCTGCCAAGCTGTAAAGAAATCATCGTGACAACGCCGCACCCGACGGCTGCATTCGTTGCAGCACGCGCCGGGGCAATGGCTTTGCGTACAAATCATGAAATCATCGGTGTCATCGAAAACATGTCCTATTTTGAAAGCCGGCTGACCGGAGAAAAAGAATATGTCTTTGGCCGCGGCGGCGGGGACAAACTGGCGGAGGAGCTCCAGACAGAAGTCCTTGGAAAGCTGCCATTGCAGCAGCCCGATTGGAACGAGGATAATTTTGCCCCGTCTGTTTATGATGAAACCCATAAAGTCGGTAAAATCTATCGGCAAATTGCCGAGAAAATCAATCAGCAGTTGGGGAAATAAAGTAAAGCGAGGATATAAGCAGGTACGGCTTTAATTGGCATCCGAATATCATTGTAATAAAACAGGCTGGCCCAAAGCCAGCCTGTTTTTCTATTAACCGCCGCCGTCCTGTTCCTTATCTTTTTTTTCTCTGCCTTTTTTGTCCTCTGCTGCCTTCATCAGAATGGATTGTATTTTGGCCTGATAGAGCGGACTTTCAATCGTTTCTGTTACAACATTCCGCAGGTGTTCGCGGAATTCCTGGCTTTTAAAGCCCTCGGCCAGCTCTTTTTGGACTGCCGGGTCTTTTATAATATCGATCATCATCTTTTGATATTCCGGATCTTTCATTAATGATTTCAAAAGTTCTTCTTGTTGTTTTTGCATTCCTTTCGCCATCGCTTCTGCAATTTTGGGATCTTGAAGTGACTTTCTCCAAAAGTCCTCTGCTTTCTTTGAAGCAAGGGTTTGTTCAATCGTTTTAGTGACGACGGCTTGATCCATAACGAGCTGCTGTTTTACTTGGTCATCCTTCATAATATCTTTAACGGCTTTTTTCCCATCATCTGTTTGGAGTATATCAACGACCATTTTTTTTGTTTGGTCGTAATCCAATTGTCCTGTCTCCATTTCATTTCCACCGCATGCAGTGATGAAAAGCATGGTTCCCGCCAGGAGCAAAAAAACTCCCTTTCTCATGAGGAACGCTCCTTTCCTAATATGTTCCCGATTATTTTTAATATGGGACTTTGTGAAGAATTTATGCATATTCCCCCGGGTAATGGCATTTTCAGTGAAACATTGTTAAAATCGGAATAGAACAGATTTTTCTTGGAGGAACACGATAGTGACAATCCGAAATTGGTTGCGTTTTTTCTTCACCACACTGTTTTTAGGCGGCATTATGACCGGAATTTTAGGTTTTGTTATTCGCTGGAGTGAATTTCAACCATACTTTACGCAATTGAATATTGGTGCCATTTTGTCCACATTTATTTGGCTTGTAGGTGTGGGATTTATATTTAGCGTCGTCAGCCAGGTGGGCTTTTTTGCCTATTTATTTATTCATCAATTTGGACTCGGCATTTTTCGTTCGCTTTCACTATGGAATGCGGTTCAGATTTTCTTGATCATCGTTGTCTTGTTTGATCTCGTTTATCTTCGTTTTTCATCATTTGCCGGCGAAGGAGAATCGTTGCTTCCATATATTGGATTGGCGTTATTTATATTGGCAGCCGGGCTTCTCACAGCTTATTTCAAGGCAAAAACAACAGCGAAAACGACATTTGTTTCCGCATTGTTTTTCATGGTCGTCATAACGATCCTGGAATGGCTGCCCGTTCTGGCAACTAACGAAAAAAACTGGCTGTATTTAATGATTTTCCCCCTCATTGCCTGCAACGCCTACCAGTTGTTGATCCTGCCGAAGTATAACCGTTTATCCGAAGAAGAAATAGCCCGCCGTACTTCCAAAAAACAAGAAGTACAGCCGGCGCCTCCCGGAAAGAAAAAAGCGAACCGGACGTAATGGTTTGCTTTTTTCTTGATCAAAAGATAAATTGGCAGTTCGCCAATTTAATCAAATCCCACCCCTCACTTTTAAGAAAGAACACGTTTGGGAACATACGATCCAGGAACCATCACTATTCCAGTCTTTCACGTTTGATGTGTTTATCATTGAAAAAATTTCTTTTTAAATCAAGGAATGATGGTCGTTTTTACCTTCCCGTTTGCGATCAGATGGGAAATGGTGACCATTTCGCCTTTTTCACGGATAATGGAAAGCACTTCAGGCAGGGCCTTGGCCGTTTGCACGGCTGAATCGGAAGCATGCATTAAAACAATATCGCCTTTTCTCACCTTTTTCACTTCCTTCACGATTGCGTCCACACCCGGGTTTTTCCAGTCTTGGGAATTCAAACTCCAATGGACAACGGTCAGCCCCAATTCATCTGCGATTTTCAGCGAACGCTTGTCAAAGTGGCCGGTTGGAGACCGGAGTAATTTGACTTCTTTTATATCGAGTTTTTTTAATACTTCGATGGAGCGGTTAATATCCCTCCGGATTTTTTCTTCTTCGATTTCTGTATAATCCTCGTAAGCATAGCCCAAACTTCCGATTTCAAAGCCCATTTTCTTTATTTTATCAACGAGATCCGGATGCCTTTCCGCCCATGAACCTGATAAGAAAAAGGTGGCGGATTCGACCTTTTCTTTTTCCAATATTTCCAGAATGGGTTCGGCTTGGACATCTCCCCAGCCAATATTAAAGGTCAATGCAATTCCTTTGTCGCCTTTGTAAATGGCTTTGGGACCGTCTTTTCCTGATAAAACCGGAACGTGCACGGATGCCTGCGAGAAATAAAAGAGGGCTGTAAAAAATGAAATAACGACAATAAAAAATCCTTGTTTGACCCGTTTGCCGCTTAACGTGATAAAAAAGTTCAACTTCATCATCCTCTTTCATCCATCCTTGTACAATCTATGCTCGACCGAAAGGGACGTATGCCTAAAAAATGCGTATGATCAAAATCAATTTGGATATAGCTATAAATACAAAAATGTAGACGGGGTGTAATCATGCATGGGATGCTGATCAATGATATAGAAAAAGAGGAAATCATTTATCTGCTCAAACGGGAAATGGATGAAATTTTATACGATCTCAAAAACGTTCACATTGAGCCCATTGTTAAACGGGCGATGGAAGAACGATATCGAACGTTGTTCACTCTTTTCAAGCGTGTTGCAGCCCACCAAGAATGTTTGAAATACATGTTTCCGAGGGGAAACGAGAGGCGGGGCTTGTAAAAAAGCTGTTGACAAGCCCTATTGGTCTTGCTAAAGTATATATCGTCCGCCGTAGTTTAGTTTGAGAAAAATCTCTTGAATAATATTCAAAATCCATTATAATAATAATTGTCCATTCATATATATTCCGCAGTAGCTCAGTGGTAGAGCAATCGGCTGTTAACCGATCGGTCGTAGGTTCGAATCCTACCTGCGGAGCCATGCTTCCATAGCTCAGTAGGTAGAGTGCTTCCATGGTAAGGAAGAGGTCGCCGGTTCAAGCCCGGCTGGAAGCTTACCGTTTTAGCTTTGATATAAAGCGATTCCTGGCAAGTCTGGGAGTCGTTTTTTCATTTTTCGATCCCCAAACGCCGGTTATTTTGACGGTGATTCTATTGTGCCGGCGAAAAAGCCAAAAAAATAGGCCGCTTCCGGAGAAGTCTGCCCATTAATCTTCCTTGAGAAGTTTTTTAATTACCCATTTTGCTTTCTCTATTTCTTGGTCATCATCTACTCGTTTCAGGTTATTTACAATATATTGTGGCCCCTTAAGGAAAAGGCCTGTCAGTCCAAGCCTTGAGGTTTGGTAATAATTGGATTCATTCATTTTAACGATGCAAATAAAGGATAAGTTACCTTGTCGATCAATAGCATCCATTTTTACTTTTACTTCCTGGGCTGCAAGACTTTCCTTGATGGCCTCCTCAGTAGACCCGAGCAGGTCGGATAACGACCAGGCTTTTCATTTAATTGTCAAATCGCTTCGCTTTGCCATAATAAAATCTTCTATCCAACCACGTATAAGCGCAGACGGATTGATATATTCTTCCTGGCATATTGCATGGAACTTATCTTTTAGGTCCTTTGGAATACGGATACTCATTTGTTGATTTTTCATTTTGATTACTTCCTTTCGATTTTATACATGTCTATATTTTACTAGCCTTGCCTATACATTTTCTGAACGAGCATTTTTTCGGAGTGTGTAAAATTCATGGATTACTTATTGGAAATTATTGAAAGCGGAAGTTGCAGGCTGGTCTTTCTCTCAGGTTGTTGACGGCTGAAAGACGCGAATGAAGCGGCTGGCCGGAATATTAATGCTGAAGCGGAAGCTGAAGCGGCAAATCGGGGGAAGCCTAAAAAGAATGGCCGGATTTTCCTTCGGATGATGCACCATCGAAAAACTCAATTTCAATTTTTTACCAAACCTGTTTTGGTGGTTTTAGCTGAAAGAGGTTAAAACAATACAAAGCCCGTTCTCCATTTAGTGAAGAACAGGCTTTTCTTTCCATCTTGTCAAAATAGAAGGAGTCATGTGTAAGGCCCTTGATTTCCATAGGCAGTGGATGTGTATATTTTATGAGCTGCCTGCGGCAAGGGCTTGCATGGAATGGCTTTTTATCAAAACCCAAATCCAACGTAGGCTGAACCTACGATTACTAAAAGAATAAACAAGACGACAATTAAGGCAAAACCTGCGCCATATCCTCCTGCCACTCCACTCATATGAAAGCACCTCCTTGGTGTTCTGATGTTTTATTCTATGTTTCCCAGCTTTCCAGGTGCAAACGGGTAAGCGAATATCACAAAAATGTGCTATTTCATCATTTTTTAAATAACAGAGGACAGGATAAAATTGTCATTAATCTTTCAGCAGCCATACAATAAAAAAACATTCATGAGGTCCTGAATCGAATAATAATGAGAAAAACCGGACATCAAATGTAAAGGATAAAAATATTGAAATTACATGTTGACATATTGGCAGGGGATCGTCTATACTCTTTATTGGGTCGTCAAGTACGGTCCATTTAATTTGCTTTTAAAAAAGGGGGCCCCTTGGTCAAGCGGTTAAGACACCGCCCTTTCACGGCGGTAACACGGGTTCGAATCCCGTAGGGGTCACCATTTTTATTTTTTGAAAAAGTTGGACAAAACCCATCGAAAGAGGGATACTCCAGCAAGCGGCTGAACAGGTGATAAAAGCGCCGGCGCAATGCGCCGCTCATCGTAATTTTAATAAGGAGGATTAGCTCAGCCGGGAGAGCACCTGCCTTACAAGCAGGGGGTCGGCGGTTCGATCCCGTCATCCTCCACCACCAAATTAAATGGCTGGCCGGCCTAGCTCAATTGGTAGAGCAACTGACTTGTAATCAGTAGGTTGGGGGTTCAAGTCCTCTGGCCGGCACCATTTTTTGTTTGCCCATTTTTAAGGTGGGGTAGCGAAGTGGCTAAACGCGGCGGACTGTAAATCCGCTCCCTCAGGGTTCGGCGGTTCGAATCCGTCCCCCACCACCATTTTACTTTTCCGTATAGAACGTTTTGCAACAGGGTATGATACATAATGTCTTTTTTATTCAAACTCTATCGGCTCGGGCTTTTCTGCGAGCGACCGTACCCTCCGAATTTGTAAAACGATTCGGGAATCATTGTTTCATTGGGCTATAGCCAAGCGGTAAGGCAACGGACTTTGACTCCGTGATTCGCTGGTTCGAATCCAGCTAGCCCAGCCAAATAAGAGCCATTAGCTCAGCCGGTAGAGCATCTGACTTTTAATCAGAGGGTCGCAGGTTCGATTCCTGCATGGCTCACTTGATGGGGCCTTAGCTCAGCTGGGAGAGCGCCTGCTTTGCACGCAGGAGGTCAGCGGTTCGATCCCGCTAGGCTCCATATATAAATCTTGTTTAACCCGGAAGGCTGCTATCGGCTTTGCGGGTTTTGTTATGCCTGTAATCATAACGCCCCTTCTTGCTTCCGTCTTTCGGAAGATACATAAACCCCCATCCCGGAAGAACTGTATATATATGCATGACCTTGCTAAGTTGAGTCATGTTCATTACAGTTGGTACAATAATTCCATGTTTGTTAATACAAGGGGGAGAATTGAATGAACAAGAATATATCAATAATTGGCGTTCCCATGGATCTTGGCCAGACGAGGCGCGGGGTTGATATGGGGCCAAGCGCCATCAGATATGCAGATATCATTGCGCGTTTGGAGCACCTGAATATGAATGTCGAAGACTTGGGGGACATTCAAATAGAACGTGTCATTGAAGAACAAACCGGAAAGTTAAGAAATTTGCGGGCGGTTACTTTTGCCACAACGCGCCTTTCCCAAGTGGTTGACTCCGTAGTGGAGAAGGGGCATTTTCCGCTTGTTCTTGGCGGGGATCACAGCATTGCAATCGGAACGCTTGCTGGAGTTTCCAAACATTACGAGAATCTGGGAGTGATTTGGTTCGATGCACACGGCGACTTAAATCCGGTTGAGAAGTCCCCGACGGGAAATATTCATGGTATGCCGCTCGCAGTAAGCCTTGGCATCGGGCATCCGGATTTAACGCGGGTAGGAGATTACAGCCCGAAGGTGAAACCGGAAAATGTTATCATTATCGGAGCCAGGGATTTGGATCCCGGAGAAAGGGATTTAATAAAAGAACATTCCATCAAAGTGTACACGATGCATGAAATTGACCGGCTCGGAATGGCGGGAGTGATGGAAGATGCGATTCACTACCTGAAAGGGCAGACGGATGGTGTTCATCTTTCGCTCGATTTGGATGCACTTGACCCGCATGATGCACCGGGGGTAGGCACCCCGGTATTGGGCGGGATCACTTACAGGGAAAGCCACTTGGCAATGGAAATGCTGGCTGAGGCTGAAATCATTTCATCCGCTGAATTTGTTGAAGTAAACCCCATTTTGGATGAAAAAAATAAAACAGCCAAAGTGGCTGTTGCGTTGATTGGATCATTATTCGGTGAAAAATTGCTTTAAAGAGGTTGTTCAAAAAGACGCCAAATGATAAGCGGCGAATCTCTTCGTTGGCTCGTTTCCGGCTGCTCTCATTTAAAAGCAACATTCCGCTGCTCAAAACGATCCGCCTCGACCTTCTTGTGGCGTACACGAAGCGCGAGTGCCGACGTTGCCACAGGATCTGGCGCCTTTAGCCGGCCTTCTGATTTGTCAACTTTTTGAACACGGTACTAGAAAATGCGGGCGGCAGATCTGTCAGAAACTGCTGCGCGCTTGTTTTTTTGCCAGCAGCTCATATTGATTTAATAGTTTGTCCAGATGGGTACTTAATTGTACGACACTTTCATCGACGAAAGATTGGGCCAGGCCGAGTTCGATCATTTCTATGCGTTTTTGTTCAATTTGTTTAAGTATGTTTTCTACTTCTTTAGCCATTATAATCCCTCACTATTTTGTCTTACGTATCTTTATCCGAATTTGCCATAAATAAACCTTTATTCCCACTAATATTTGTTAATATAGAATAAGGACGAAAATGTGAAACCTTTTGATGAAATTCACGTATAAAGAGAGTACCGCGCTGGCGGGAGGTTGTAGAAGGAATGGATAAGTTGGTGAACCAGAGAATCAAGCAAATAATAAAGGGCGACCATGAAGCATTCGGAGAGATCGTGGAAATATACAAAGATAAAATATTTTCCCTATGCTTCAGAATGCTTGGAAACCGGCACGAAGCCGAAGACATTGCGCAAGAGGCTTTCATTCGGGCCTACACGAATATAGAAAGCTTTCAGCAAAACCGGAAGTTTTCAACATGGTTGTACAGAATCGCCACTAATCTTTGTATTGACAGAATCAGAAAGAAAAAACCAGACTATTTTCTTGATGCAGAAATTGCAGGAACGGAGGGCCTGACCTTGTATTCGCAATTGCCATCCTCGGGCAAAACGCCTGATGCGGAGGTCGAAACGTTGGAAATTCAAGAAATTGTGCAAAGGGAAATTATGCGATTGCCTGATAAGTACAGGTCGGTGATTGTTTTACGATATATGGATGATCTTTCATTAAATGAAATCGCAGAAGTACTTGAAATTCCGCTTGGCACTGTAAAAACAAGAATCCACCGCGGGCGGGAAGCGCTTCGAAAACAACTGCACAATATGTAGGAAAGGTGAGAAGGTAAATTGAAGGCTTGTCCAGAGGAAATCATTCTCTATATGCATCAATATTTGGATGGAGACTTGAATCGAGAAGATGAGCAAACCCTGAAGGTGCATTTACAGACGTGTCCGGCCTGCCAATCATACTTCCAAGAGCTAAATCGGACAGAAGCGCTCGTCAAGAGTGCCTCGCTTATTGCTGCACCAAATAACTTTACAAATCAAGTAATGGCCCGCCTTCCGAAGGAAAAAAGCAGAATAGGCATTCAGCGCTGGTTCAGAAATCACCCAATGCTGATCGCTGTTTCTTTATTCCTTGTATTAATGGCAGGCAGCATGGTAAATATGTGGAATGACGACCAAAAATTCTCTTATACAAAGCAGCCGAAATTGATCGTTGAAAACGATACGGTAATCGTTCCAAAAGGAGAAGTCGTCAAAGGTGATGTCATTGTCAAAAATGGCAATATCAAAATAGAAGGTAAAGTGGACGGGAATGTTACAGTGATTAACGGCGAGCAATACTTGGCTTCGGCGGGCGCCGTTACAGGAGACATTGAAGAAATAGATGAAATGTTTGAATGGATTTGGTATAAGATGAAAGAAAGTGGCAAACTGATCGTTGATTTTATTGAAGAAAAATAACGAGGCTGCTGCTGCAGCTTCTTTTCTTTTTTGTGCCGCGATACTTGGGCTGTCCCTCAAAACGTACCAGCCGCTTTCGGATTATGTTATAATATAAAGGTTCTTTGTTTGTTTAAAACAACATGGCAAGTGGCAAACCGTTGAAAAAATAGATGGAGGAAAGAATATGCCGTTTGAAGACCTTTCGATCATGGACTATTTGTCCCGCATAGTGGATATTTTCCTCGTTTGGTACGTTATTTACAAGCTGATTATGGTCATACGCGGCACAAAAGCGGTTCAGCTTTTAAAAGGAATATTTGTGATTTTGATTGCCCGGTTTCTGAGCGATTTTTTCCAATTACATACACTGAGCTGGATTTTGGAAAATGCAATTACCTGGGGTTTTCTCGCGATTATTATCATCTTTCAGCCTGAACTCAGGCGCGCGCTGGAACAGTTGGGCCGCGGGAAAATATTTGCAAGAACCGGGATACAGGAGGAAGAGGAACAAAAACATAAAGTTGAGGCCATTACGGAAGCTGTCAGGTATATGGCCAAGCGGAGAATCGGCGCTCTTATTTCCATTGAGAGAGAGACGGGGATGGGAGATTACATTGAAACCGGTATCCCATTGAATTCCACACTTACTTCCCAATTGTTAATCAATATCTTTATACCGAATACGCCGCTTCATGACGGGGCAGTCATCATACAGAAGAACCAGATTACCGCCGCGGCATGTTATTTGCCGCTTTCCGAAAGTCCCTTCATTTCCAAGGACCTTGGAACACGGCACCGGGCAGCCGTTGGCATTAGTGAGGTGACGGATGCTTTGACAATCGTTGTATCGGAGGAAACGGGAAATATATCCGTTACCCAGCACGGAGAACTGAACCATGATTTATCACCGGACGAATTCAAACAACTGTTGGAAAAAGAATTGGTTACCGGCACCAAGGTAAAACAAACTTCCTCCTCATTATGGAAAAGAAAGGGGAAGAGAGAACATGGATAAATTCATGGATAACCCCTGGTTCGTAAGAATTATTGCAATGACCCTTGCCATGCTTCTGTTTTTTTCAGTCAATGATATGGGGAAAAATAATAACGATTCAAGACCAAATGGAATGGAAAGCAATGAGGTGGAAACGATTGCCGATGTACCTGTCGAAGTTTACTATGACTCGGAAAATTTGGTCGTGACAGGGATTCCGAACACGGTAGACGTGAAAATTGAGGGCCAGAGAAGATTTGTCGAGGCTGCCAAACGGCAGAGGGACTTTACAGTCTTTGTCGATCTGAGCGATGTCAGTATCGGTGACCATCGTGTCCCGATTTTATATAAAGATTTTTCCGATAAGCTGAAAGTGAAAATAGAACCCACTTATGTTGAAGTTTCAATTCAGGAGAAGGTGACTGAAGAATTTAACGTAGAGGCAGAATTTAATAACAATATTCTTGCGGATGGCTTTGAAGCGGACCTTCCGAGCGTCGAGCCGAAAACGGTCCAAATTACGGGGGGTAAGGAAACGATTGAAAAAATATGGTATGTCAAAGCCTCCATCGATGCAAAAGGCCTCATTACAAACACGATCAAGCGGGATGCGAGGGTAACAGTCCTGGACCGTGATTTGAACAAGCTCGATGTTTACGTTGATCCGGAATATGTAATGGTGACGGTTCCGGTGAACAACCCGAGAAAAACAGTTCCATTAAAAATCAAGCAGGTCGGCTCACCGCCAAGCAACACGATTATCAAACGGATTGAAACAGAAATCGATGAGGTCATGGTGTTTGGGCGAACCGATATTTTGGAGCCAATGAAGGAATTTGAGTTGGAAGTGGATGTCAGCAAGATTGACAAAACGACCGAACTGGACATCCCCTTTAAGTACCCGGCAGGCATTAATAAAATCACACCCGAAAAGGTAACGGTCAAAATCATTGCCGAAAAGAAAAATGAGGAAACAAGCCTGGATAAAATTCCGATTGAAAGCAAAGGCTTGTCCGAAGGGCTTGATATGGAATTTTTATCGCCTGCTGAAGGAGCAGTATCCATTAAAATTGAAGGCAACAAAAAAGATTTGGAAAAAGCGGTTGAAAAAAAAGATTTTGAAGTGTTCATGGACATGGCAGGCCTGAAAGCAGGAGACCATGAGGTCGATTTGCAAGTAAAAGGACCCCAAAACGTCAAGTGGCAGCTATCTACAGTTAAAGCAAAAGTCCGACTGAAAGAAAAAGAAAATGTTTAAGTAAACATTGGTGAAAGAAGGAGCGAGGAAATCATATGGGTAAATATTTTGGGACGGATGGAGTAAGAGGCGTGGCGAATTCGGAGCTTACCCCCGAGCTGGCGTTTAAGCTGGGCCGTTTTGGCGGCTATGTGCTGTCAAAGAATGCTGAACAGCCAAAAGTCTTAATTGGACGCGATACCCGGATATCCGGGCACATGCTGGAAGGGGCCCTTGTAGCGGGGCTTTTGTCGATCGGGGCAGAGGTTATGCGTCTTGGTGTCATTTCGACGCCGGGGGTCGCCTATTTGACAAAAGCACTGGGAGCCCAAGCAGGTGTCATGATTTCAGCTTCCCATAATCCTGTTCCGGATAATGGCATAAAATTTTTCGGTTCGGATGGATTCAAGCTATCTGATGAACAAGAAGCAAGGATTGAGGAACTTCTCGATATGGAAGGGGATCAATTGCCGCGCCCGACCGGAGCAGATCTCGGCTATGTAAACGATTATTTTGAGGGCGGCCAAAAATATTTGCAATTTCTGAAACAAACGGTGGATGAGGACTTTTCCGGGATCCATGTGGCACTTGATTGCGCACATGGGGCAACATCTGCGCTGGCAACCCATTTATTTGCCGACCTTGACGCGGATACATCCACGATGGGTTCATCACCAAACGGACTAAACATTAACGAAGGGGTTGGATCGACCCATCCGGAGGCCTTGGCTGCTTTTGTAAAGGAAAAAGGCGCAGATCTTGGCCTTGCCTTTGACGGGGATGGCGACCGCCTCATTGCCATTGATGAAAATGGCCACATTATAGACGGCGACCAAATTATGTACATATGCGCCAAGCATATGAAAAGTGAAGGGCGTTTGAAGAAAAACACCGTAGTTTCCACCGTAATGAGCAACCTCGGCTTTTACAAAGCCTTGGAAGCCGAAGGGATGCAAAGCATCCAAACGGCTGTGGGCGACCGCTATGTAGTGGAAGAAATGAAAAAGAACGACTACAACCTGGGCGGGGAACAGTCGGGGCATATCGTTTTCCTTGATTATAATACAACGGGCGACGGGCTTTTAACCGGCCTTCAGCTTGTCAATATTATGAAGCTTGAAGGAAAAACGTTGTCGGAACTCGCCAAAGATATGAAGAAATATCCGCAAAAACTGGTGAACGTCAGGGTGAACGATAAACATCATGTGACCGATAATGAAAAAGTAAAGGAAGTCATCAGGGAAGTGGAAGGCGACATGAATGGCAACGGCCGGGTTCTTGTCCGCCCGTCCGGTACAGAGCCGCTTGTCAGGGTAATGGTCGAGGCGGCTACTGAACAGGACTGCGAACGATACGTTGGCCGCATCACACAAGTAGTAAAAGAAGAAATGGGATTGGATCAATAACCAAAGAAGGAATGGGAGCCAAACGGGTTGGCTCCCATTCTTTGTTATTTAGTACCTTTCAATGTATAATACTATATGATATATTTTACTAAGGAGTATTTTTTAAAAAGGTACCATACATTATGCAATAGTGCTCATAAAAGATGAGGTGACAAAGATGAATGTCCAATTCAAAAAGGGCGTTTTGGAACTTTGTGTCCTGGCCCTGCTTGCTAAACAAGACCGGTACGGATATGAACTTGTGCAAAAGATATCTGATCAAATCGCGATTTCCGAAGGATCCGTTTATCCATTGCTGAGACGACTGACAAAGGATGGCTGCTTTACAACCTATCTGAAGGAATCGACAGAAGGTCCATCCAGAAAGTATTATAAGCTGACTGAGAACGGCAGGGAGTATCTCCGGAAGCTGCTTAATGAGTGGAATGAGTTTACGGAGGGAGTCAACCAATTAATAAAAGAAGGTGTTGGTGAAAATGACTAGAGGCGAATTTTTGAAATTACTTGATTCATCTTTGAAGAAACTCCCGGAGGAGGAACGCCTGGATATCATTCAAGATTTTGAAGAATATTTTGATGCCGGAATGATGGAGGGCAAGGCGGAAGAGGAAATTTCAGCATCACTGGGCTCACCCCGCCAAATAGCCAAAGAATTGCTTGCTTCGTATCATTTGGGAAAAGTTGAAACCACGGCAACGGCAGGGAATATCATGCGTGCAGTATGGGCCGTCATCGGGTTGGGATTCTTTAATTTGGTGATTGTACTTGGCCCATTCATCGCGGTCGCAGGTCTTGTTTTTGCCGGGTGGACAACCGGGGCGGCATTTGTTTTATCTCCGGTATTGGTACTGATAAATACAGTCATTTTTCCCGATACGTTCGTGCTGTTTGATTTATTTTTATCTTTGGCACTGGCGGGGATCGGCATTTTTATCATTATTGGCATGTATTTTGCTACAAAAGCCATCATAAACGGTTTTATTCGCTACCTGAATTTTAATATGAGGCTTGTAAAAGGGGGGTTAAAGGATGATTAATATAAAAAAATGGTCTATCGTTGCTAGTCTGCTTTTGGTGATCGGGGTCGTTGGCAGCGTATTGACATTTAAATCCATGCTGCAAACAGCAGATGTTTTCGAAAAAGAAGTGATGACCGCGGAAAAAATATCTCATATACAAGTGAATGTTGACCAAGCCGAGGTGGACATTGTGCCCGTGAAGAATACGGAAGAAATAACCGTTGAACTGACGGGTGAAGCGGCCAAATATAGAAAATATAAATTTGAAGCAAAAGCTGAAGGCAATTCAGTGATGATCCAACTAAAAGAGAGACAGAGAAAACTGTTTCATGTTCACTTTTTTAACGAAGGCCGCCTCTCTCTTAAAATAACCGTACCGGAAAAAGAATATGATGCCATGACGGTCAAGGTGTTGAATGGCCGTATCCAAGCCAGCGGATTAAACGTCAGAACAGGTACGGTTCAAACAGTGAATGGAAGAATACACTTAAGTGATATTCAAAGTAACAATATAAAAGCAAAGTCCGAGAATGGAGAAATTCATTTGAATGAAGTAGCTGGAAAGTTAACGGGAACAGTCACGAATGGCCACATTTCCATGGTTACAAATAACTTGGAACGCCCTGTCGACTTGAAAACCGTAAATGGGAGGATCACGATTGAAACGGATCATGAACCGGATCATGTTACTTTTGATGTAAGTGTCGTAAATGGCAGGGCTGAAATTTTTGGAAGAAAATTTAAAGATGCCATGATCGGAAATGGAAAACACCTTGTAAGGCTGGAAACGATAAACGGGAATATTAACGTGCATAAATAAGCCGGACCGCTATTCCGGAGATCGGGGCAGCGGTTCTTGTTTAAAGCTAAGCGTATCACACTTAGACCAATCCGGCTTCTGACCTCTGACTTCCCAAGAAAGAACGCGTTAGCGTTCTTTCTTTCGGTTTTTTATTCATTTACGTTTCATTTGCTCCTGGGCCAGCTTGATCATTTCCTTTACCATGTTCCCGCCGATTGGGCCTCCGATTTTTCCGGCTTGTTCTGCTGTTAATTTTCCGTTATAGCCTTTTTTCAGCGGAATGCCCTGTTCTTCGGCGACTTCATATTTCACATTGTCAGGATGATCCATGTCAACCGGATAGCCTTTTTCCTTCATAACACGGGCTTTCATCTTGTCTAATGCGTCCCGCGCTTCGGGCACGAGAATTTTATTTTTTCTTGCCATTTTTCCTCCTCCTTTGTGAATAGCATTCCCAAAGGAGAAAAGTTCACGCGGATTTGTGCGTTTTTATCGGATCTTCCAGGACCAACAGAAGAAAGGCTGTCAGAATAAGGAGAAATCCCGTAAATAAAAAACCGCCGTTCGCTGTAAGCCGAAAAAGTCCCGTAACGCCCGACCCGGCCACAACGCCGATGGAGAAAAATGCATAAAAGTACCCGTAAGCTTTTCCGCGGTTTTCATCTGTTGTTGATTCAATGAGCAGCGAATTGATAGACGGAAATAAAAGTGCAAAACCTGTTCCATATAATGCCATAAGGACATACAGGATTGAAAGATCCCCGCTCACACTAATGAGAAGAAGGCTCGCTCCCATGATGGACATCCCCAAAACAAGTGAGCGGATTGGCCTGATCCTGTCGAACAGCCGGTTGGTAGGCAAAATGAAGATAAGGACTGCGACAACCCCAAAAGTACTTAGAAGCATTCCGCCCGTTTTTGTATCACTTCCGAGCTCCGCCACCTTCAATGGAAGCATATAAGCCAGCACACCTTGTGAAAACATGAGAAAAAAAGCTCCCGAAAAGGCCTTCACAACAGAGATATTCTGAAACAGCCGGCGAACAGGCCGTTCCATCTTTTTTATTGCGGACTGAGGCGCAATATTGGCAGACCTTAAGGAAAAGAAGGCCAAAACCCCCAAAAGCAGCATACAGGCGGAGGTAACATTGAAAACAGCCACTTCGCTTGTCCGGCTTGCCAAAATGCCGCTGAATGCCGGTCCGATGATTGCGGCAAGCCCGACAAACGCCCCTGAAATAGCTGCCCCCTTGCCTTTTTTGTCTTCTTTGGCCGTATTGGCCATAAACGTAAAGGCTGCAGGGGCGATTATTCCCGCTGTAAATCCGTGAATAAGGCGGACAAGGATCAGTATGTACGCATTTGTCGCCAGGTGGTAAAGCAGCAATCCGCCGCTTGTTAAAAGGAGGCCTGCCAATAAAAGCCGAAAAGGGCCCTTTTTATCAGTCAAAAACCCTGACGCGACATTGCCGATCATGTTGGAAAAAGAATACATGCCAACTGCCAGCCCTGTGAGAAAAGGCGTCGCACCAAGTGAACCGGCAAGAGGGGTAATGATCGGAAGTTGTGTAAATAAATCAAAAAAAGAAAAAAAGATAATGATATATACGATTGCGCGCATGTCGTCCTAACTCCCCGGAAAATGTTGTTTAACACCTATTCTCTCGTGTTTACTGCAATTAGGCAAAAGTTACGCTTGGAGTTCTTGATCGATAGGACCATGCCCCGTGGAATTATTTTCTGAGGGAATGCCAAGTGACAGTTTGTTGCCGAGTGCTATAATAGGTTTAAAGATTTTTCTTTCAGCTCGAAAATCCATTGGACGATTTGCTTCTATGTATGGGGCTCTCATGATGACGAGCACTATATTGGAGTTGAAGCCCCGAAAAATTTTTCCGGGGCTTTCTCCTGATGACTCGGGATGCTCATCTCACTTAAAAGGATCGCTGTGCTTTGTGACCATTGATGCCTTGAGAATGATTGATGAAATGGAGGGATAAAAGTTGAAAGTTTCACTTTTTATCACGTGTTTGGCAGATGTTTTTTACCCGGAAGTGGGGATGGATGCCGTCGAAGTCCTTGAACGTGCCGGCTGCGAAGTCGATTTTCCGGAAAGGCAGACATGCTGCGGCCAGCCGGCTTATAGCACCGGGTACCTCGAGGATGCCAAAGAGGCGATGAAACAGATGATGAATGTGTTTGCCGATTCGGAGTATGTTGTAACGCCATCCGGATCCTGCGCATACATGCTCAAGGAATACCCCGAGTTTTTTAAGGGGGATGGCGAATGGGAAGAAAAAGCAGAAGACCTGGCGAATAAAACATATGAATTCAGTCAATTTCTCGTCGAAGTGCTTGAGATGGAAGATGTAGGGGCAAAGCTGAACGCACGCGCCACATACCATACATCATGCCATATGACCCGGCTTCTCGGTGTCAAAGAGGCTCCTATGACGCTTTTAAAAAATGTCGAAGGCCTGGATTTGCAGCCACTTCCAAGAAGCCAGGACTGCTGCGGGTTTGGCGGAACTTTTTCCGTAAAAATGGGTGACATCTCATCCGCGATGGCAGAGGAAAAGGTAGAGCACATTAAAGAAACGGGAGCGGAAGTGTTAATCGGCGGCGATTGCGGCTGTCTGATGAATATCGGTGGACGGATCAAGCGGGAAGGACTTCCAATCAAAGTGATGCACCTGGCTGAAGTGTTAAATAAAAGAAAATAGGAGAAAGGGGAGAGGAAGATGGGAATCAGAATCGGCAGTGCGGCATTTGATGAACGGACCGATGAGGCGCTGCAGGATCCGGATGTTCAAAGAGCTGTTCCTCCCGCTCAGGAACGTCTGCAATCCGTTCGGCTGAACGCTGTTGCCGAACTGGATGACTGGGAACAATGGCGCGAACTTGGCGAAAAAATTCGCTCGCACACGATTGAAAACCTCGATTATTATTTGCATGAATTGAGCGAGAATGTCGTAAAGCGGGGAGGGCACGTCTTTTTCGCCGAAACAGCGGAAGAAGCAAATCATTATATTGAAGACATTGTCCGTAAAAAAGAAGCGAAGAAAATCGTCAAATCGAAATCAATGGTAACGGAAGAAATCGGCTTGAACCCTGTCTTGGAAAAGGCCGGCTGCGAAGTTGTCGAGACGGATCTCGGGGAGTACATTATTCAATTGGACAATGACCATCCTTCTCATTTTATCGGCCCTGCCCTTCATAAAACAAAGGAGCAGGTCCGGGATATTTTTTCGGAAAAACGGGGCTATGATGGGTCTGAAAAACCGGAAGAGCTGACCCGGTTTGCCCGCGAACAGCTTCGGAAGGAGTTTTTATCAGCTGATATCGGCATTACCGGCTGCAACTTTGCGATTGCAAACTCGGGTACGGTCGGCATCGTGACGAATGAGGGCAATGCGCGGATGTCTACGACGATACCGAAAACGCAAATTACTGTCATGGGAATGGAACGGCTCGTGCCGACGTGGGAAGATTTCGAAGTGATGGTTTCCTTGCTGTGCCGCAGCGCTGTTGGACAAAAGCTCTCCACATATGTAACGGCTTTGAGCGGTCCGAAGATGGAAGGAGAAGCAGACGGACCGGAGGAGTTTCATTTGGTGATCGTAGACAACGGGCGTTCACGGATTCTCGGTACGGAGTTTCAATCAGCCCTCCATTGCATTCGGTGTGCTGCATGCGTCAATGTCTGTCCTGTATATCGCCATATTGGCGGCCATGCGTACGGTTCCATTTATCAGGGGCCAATCGGTGCGGTGTTAACCCCGCTTTTGGCCGGCTACGACGAGTACAAGGAGCTCCCTTATGCTTCATCTTTGTGTGCCGCTTGTACGGAAGTTTGCCCGGTGCGCATCCCGCTGCACGAGCTCCTTTATAAACACCGGCAGCGAATTGTTCAAGAGGAAGGACTTGCTCCCGCTGGTGAAAAAATGGCCATGAAGACGTTTAGGACGGTCACTTCCTCAAGCAGGCTTTATAAAATGAGCACCAAGTCTGTAACTGTCTTCCGCGGCATGTTTTCAGGCATGTCGAAAAAAGGGCCGAAGCCGATCCGGGGCTGGACGCAATCGCGTGACCTTCCTTCAGTGGGGAAAAAGAGGTTCCGGGATTTGTACAAAGAACGGAAAAGGGGGACGGGCGAATGACAGATCGAGCTGAATTTGGCTCCTTTCATAAGAGTCCGGGGACTGAACGGGGCAAAGTTCATAACCGCGATGGTTTTCTCGAGCGTTTGACAGGTCAGCTTGGCAGGGGCCGTGTCACGGAAAAACCAGTTCGTCCTGACTGGGGGCTGACGCCGCAATGGGACGTTTTTTCCGGACTTTCGCAAGATGAGCTTGTTGAAATATTGAAGGCCCAATGCCTTCTTGTTCATACCGAAGTAATTGAAACGGATCGAGCGGGGCTCGGGGCTGCTTTAAAAGAAGCCATCGACCGCAATGACGGAAAATCCGTCATTGCTTGGGACGATCCCCGGTTTACCGAATTTGGATTAGATGGAGTGTTGGATTCGGAAGATTACGATCTTTTTACATGGGACTCCGGGAACAGAGAGCAGAGCATCACCGCGGCTGAGCAGGCTGACGTCGGCATCACGTTCAGCGACATCACTTTGGCGGAATCCGCAACCGTCGTTTTGTTTTCGAGTCAGGGCAAAGGCCGCTCCGTAAGCCTCCTGCCCAAAAACTACATTGCGGTCATTCCGAAAAGTACCATCGTTCCGCGGATCACCCAGGCCGCGGCTGAGATTGACAGGCGGATCGCGGCCGGAGAAACCGTCGCTTCCTGCGTCAACTTCATTTCGGGACCGAGCAACTCCGCCGACATCGAAATGAGCCTCGTTGTCGGTGTGCACGGCCCTGTTAAAGCGACTTATATGATTGTTGGGGATGCATAGGCGGGGAGGTATTGGAGCGTGCAGAGCCTTAGGCTCTGTCACGCTCCAATACCCGCGGATACCGAAAAATACCCGCGGATACCGAAAAATACCCGCGGATACCGAAAAATACCCGCGGATACCG
>NZ_JBFEGN010000004.1:0-109346 GCF_047228825.1 Siminovitchia jepli | reverse complement strand
AAAAATAAACATAGCAGTACTTTTTTTCATCTGGGATAAGATTAAATTTTTATAAAGAGCAATTATGAAATTGATTCTCCTAAATACCTAAATATTGACGCTGTATTTCTTCATCGTCCATCAGTTCATCCGGTGTACCATTCCATATAATTTGACCCCTGTTCATAATTAATATTTCATCTGCTGCAGCACAAGCCAGGGAAATATTTTGTTCTACCATTAAAAACTGAATGGTTGTTTGAACAATCGTTTGAAACCGCTGATTCAGCTCACAGACTGAAATATTTAAGGGTTTTTTTGGTCATCCAAGAAAGACTGATTGAAAATCTAAATACAACTTTTCAATTTGCGATCAATTTAAAAAAGGCTGCCCCATTATTTTTAATAGATCAGCCCTTCAAAATAAAACTTGATCATCCAGTCGCCTTTATCCCCAAATATGCAGACTTCACCAGCGGATTGGCACTGATTTCATCTCTCGGACCGTCCATGATGAACCTTCCCTGGTCCATGACGTAGGCACGGTCGGCTACTTTTAAAGCAGCCCTTACGTTTTGTTCTACCAAGATGACCATGGTACCCATTTCCTTCTTGATGATCTCCAAAATATCAAGAATTTCCGCAACGATGATCGGTGCCAGCCCCATGGAAGGTTCGTCCAGCAAAATGATTTTCGGGTTGGACATTAATCCGCGGGCGATGGCTAGCATTTGCTGTTCCCCGCCGCTTAGGTTTCCACCCAAATTATTGTAATGCTTTTTTAGTCCGGGGAACAGTTCCAGCATTTTTTCCAAATTTTTGTTTACAAGATTCTTGTCCTTATAGTACTTTGTGTAGATTCCGAGAAGAAGATTCTCTTTTACTGTCAGGTTGGGGAAAACCTGGCGTCCTTCAGGCACCAAACTGAGTCCCTTTCCTACCACTTTATAAGCTGGCAAGCCGGTAATAACCTCATCACGAAGAGTAACCTTGCCCTCAAATGACCTGTAAAGCCCGGCTAATGTATTTAACAGCGTACTCTTTCCCGCCCCGTTTGCTCCGATAATAGAAATAATTTCTCCTTCGTTCACGTGGAAATCAATGGAATGGAGGATTTGTATTTTGCCGATGCTCGTTGATAGATTCTCAACCTGGAACATTATATCGCCTCCTGTCCTAAATAAGCACTGATTACTTTCTCGTTGCTCTGTATCTCATCCGGAGTGCCTTCGGCAATTTTCTTTCCAAAATCTATAACAACGATCCGATCCGCAAGTTCCATGACGGTAGCCATTTTATGCTCAACGAATAAAAATGAGTGCCCCTTGCTTTTTAAATCTTTGATAAAACCGGCCATTTTATTTGTTTCATTGTCATTTAAGCCGGCCATGGGCTCATCCAGCATGATTAAATCGGGATTATAAATAATGGCACGTGCAAACTCCAATTGCTTTTGCAGCCCATAGGAAAGCTGGCTTGCCGTTTCATAGGCCAAATGGTCCAAACCGACCATTTTTAGAGTATCCATTGCAAGCTTGTATGATAACTCTTCATCGTGTCTTACAACAGGAAGACGAAAGCCAGCGCTAATGACATTTGTTTTTAACTTCACATGGGTACCCATCATGACATTCTCCAAAACAGTGAGACTTTTAAAAATTTGCAGGTTCTGAAATGTTCTGGAAATACCGAGGGATGCCAGCTCATTTATTTTTTTGCCGGTTAATTTCTGCCCTTTGTAAAAAACTTCGCCTTCAGTAGGCTGTATAAAACAAGAAATCATATTAAACAGTGTTGTTTTTCCTGCACCATTCGGACCGATGACAGCTACAATTTCACCATCGTTCACATGAAAGTCAACATTGTCTACTGCCGTGACTCCTCCAAATCTCTTCGTCAGCTGCTTCACTTCAAGTAGTTTTTTCATGTTAAATTCCTTTCCTCTTTGGCAGAAATTTTTACTTTATTCGGTTTAAGCCGATTCCAGCCCAAAGATAAGATCGAAATTAAACCGCGCGGCATAAAAATCATAACAATAATGACGATTAATCCGTATACAACATTCTCAATCGGTCCACTGATCTGAAAATACGTATCCCCGACAAACTTAATCAGTTCTTGTAAAAACATAATCAAGGCAGTACCCAAAATGGCTCCCCATATAGAGTGTACTCCCCCAATCATCACCATGATTAACAGGATAATGGAAAAATGGACATTAAAAGTCGGAGGGGCGATAAAACTAATAAAGTGGGCATATAAACTGCCGGCTAATGATGCATAAGCAGCACTGAGTGCAAAAATGGACACTTTATATTTTGCAACATTTACACCCAACGTCTGAGTCGCGATTTCGCTGTCACCTATACTTTTTAATAACCTTCCGACATGGGACCTGACGATATTGGTAGATACAAAGGTAACAAGCACAACAATGGTCCAAATGAAATAGTAAAAATACAAAGGATCGCCCAGGTCAATTCCCAACAATGAAAGCTTGGGGATGCCTTGAAGCCCCAACGGCCCTCCGGTGATATCCGACAATCCGACGATCAGTACGTAAACGATAATGTTTAAACCTACTGTAGCCAGTGCCAAAAAGTGACCCTTCAACTTTAAAATGGGGATTCCAATTATATAAGCCAACAAAAATGTGGCCACCATTCCCAATATAATAACAAGCCAAGGAGAAATAGCCGTTTTGGTCGTTAAAATTCCGGAAACATAGGCGCCAATCCCAAAAAAAGCAGCGTGTCCCAATGAGATTTGTCCGGCATATCCAAGCAACAGACTTAAGCCGACTGTAATGACAGAGTATAAACCGATTAAGGTTAAAATGGTAAATAGATGAGGTTCATGAACAAAAAATGGCAGCGCCAAAATAAGGGCAATAAAAAACGCAAACGACTTCCATCGGTTCCCGTACAACGTTGTATCCAATCTTTTCATTTTATGCTCCCCCTATACCCGCTCGCCGCTGGCCCTGGCAAATAATCCAATCGGCCGGAAGAATAAAACCAATAAAAGAACGCCAAATGTGATGGCATCACTATAGGTGCTTGAAAATAACCCCGCTGAGAATGATTCCACCACACCCAATAGCAAGCCGCCCATGACGACGCCGGATACGCTGTTCATTCCCCCGATGACCATTGCAACAAATCCTTTTAAACCGATAAAAAAGCCCATATCATATGTAGCGTCGGTTAATGGTGTAATGATGATTCCCGCAATGGCACCCAAAGCCGCCGCTAAAGTGAATGACAAAGCCGACATTGTCTTAATATTTATTCCCATTAGACTGGCCGCACGGGGATTTTTTTCGCTCGCTTTTAAAGCGGAACCAATAAACGTCTTATCAAAAAAGACGTAAAGTGAAATCAACATTATAATTAACACGCCAAAAATAAACAGGCTTTGAGAGTTAATAACAGCGCCCATAAATGAAATCGATCCCTTGCTGATAACCGGTGATAATGTTTTCGGGTATGTTCCCCAAATGATGAGGCCCATTCCTTTTAAAAATATAGAAAGCCCAATTGTAATGACAATCAAGGTAACAATAGACGTGTTCCTGGCAGGATTGATAATTGATTTTTCAATGACAAATCCCAAAAGAGCTGTAATCAGAATGGCGCCAATCATCGCAACAGCCATGGGGAGCCCCATATTGATAAGGGAAATCGTTGTTAATGCACCAATCATGACAAACTCGCCCTGGGCAAAGTTCAAAATTCCTGTCGTATTATAGATCGTAACAAACCCTATCGCCAACAGAGCATATATACTGCCTATCGTCAGCCCGGTAAAAAGATATTGGGTAAATTGGGCAAATTCCATGTTGTTTCTCCTTTCTATTGAAAATCTATGGCAGAATGAGTCTGCCATAGATTTTAAATCAAATTATTCGCTTAGCTTCCATTCATTGTTTTCGATTCCCAAAATCGCCAAACCGTCAGGCTGGGCCGTGGAACGGTCTTCCCCGTAATTAAATGTTCCCGTCATCCCAGGATATTCGCCCATTTCATTTGTCAAGAATTTCGTAATATCTGCCGGCTCTGTGCTTCCGGCTTTAATGGCTTCAACAATCATGGAAATCGCGTCATGTGTATGGGCAGCGAATAGATCCGGAATTGCATTAAACTTTTCTTGGAAAGCATCGCGATACGCTTTGAGTCTTTGCTTTTGATCGGAATCAGAAAGCTGATCTACAACACTAATCTTGCTTCCAACAACAAAAATATTATCGTTATCATCTTTTACCTGGTCCAAAAATCCCTGGTTGGCCGCAGCGGTGCTTTGAATCATCGGAATATCAAAATCAAGCGCTTTAAAGTTTCTTGCCACTACACCTGCACCAGGCGTTCTGGACCAGACAATGACCACTTCAGGGCTGGCCTTTTTGATTTTTGTCAATTGAACAGTCATATCCGTAGCAGAAGCATCAAATTCTTCATGGGCAACAATTTCAATATCGGTGTCTTTGATCAGTTCCTCAAAGTGCGGAAGGCCTTCCACTCCAAACGCATCACTCGCATTAATCCATCCCACTTTTTTAATATTTTTCTTGTTGAGCCAGTCAATCATCACTTCAGCAACTGTTTTAGAGCTTGGCGTTGTCACAAAAACGTTTTCATTTTTTGTATCGGCTGGAGCGACGGTAACAAAAGGCAAGCCAGCTTCAACGGTCTTAGGTAAAATAGCAGCTGTTGTACTAACTTGCGTCGCACCGACAACCGCTACGACTCCTTCAGAAATTAACCGGTCCATGGCAGTTACTGCTTTTGTGTCATCTGTTTCATAGTCTTGTAAAACCAACTTGACTGTTTTACCATCGATTGGTCCTTCTTTATCCAACTGCTCCTGCAAAAGCTTCATTGTTTGAACCTCAGACAGTCCCAATGTAGATGCAGGTCCCGTTTCGGCCAATACCAACCCGATCTTTAATTCTTCAGAATCTGACGAACCGCCGCCGTTTTTCTTCTCATCACTGCTGGATGTTTGCGGCCCGCAGGCTGCCAGTCCAAATAATAATGCCAAAGAAAATGTTGCTGCCAAAAATTTCTTCATTGCTCTTGACATTGAGATCCCCCCTTGTTTCCAATTTTTAAAATATTTTATATACTATTGACCTCATCGGTTATGTATAAGACACCCCCTTGTCATTGTAAGCCTTTTCAATTCGTTTGATTAATATATTACATCATGGAAACACGAAATTATACATACAAAGTGTAGGAATTGAATTGGAGCTTTTGCTTCAATTGTAAGAAAGCAGAGGAGGACATCAAAAAATTTGAGACTGAAATCAAAAAAACATTGCAAATAACGAATGGAGCATGCTATAGTAATGCTGATGATGAAAGTCGAATAATAAATGTGCTATTGGAGGAGTCTGTCACCAAGGGACAAGTGTGTCCTGAGGTAACAGGCTCCTTTTTCGTTTGCACAGGACATTTGTGGAGATGGAGCGTTTGCATTTTAAACTGATGGAAAATTGGTAATGAACTTAACGAAAATGAGGAGGAGATGTCTATATGATTATAGGTTTAACGATCATTTTACTGCTTGTTTTATTCTTACCTTTCACAAAACCGGTGGAAAAGAACCTGGAAATATTTCTGTTCATCATGGGACTTCTGGCAGTATTTGTCAGCCAAGTATGGAGTGCGGATTTATTAAAAGAAGCGCTTGTCCATCCGATAAACATTACACTGGCTGTCTTGATTGCAGGTTTATTATTCCGCTGGCTTCAAGCTCCGTTGGAAAAAGTAATCCTCGGTATCAGCAAAGCCATGCCATATCAGTTGTTCATTGCATTATTTGTCATCATTCTTGGTCTGGTTTCCAGTATGATTACCGCTATCATCGCTGCCATCATTCTTGTGGCTGTGATCAGTGTACTGCAGATGGACCGCAAATCGGAAATCCGCCTGGTGGTATTGGCAAGCTATGCAATTGGACTTGGGGCGGCTTTGACCCCGATTGGCGAACCGCTGTCGACGATTGTTGTCAGCAAGCTGAACGAAGACTTTTTCTACCTATTGCGCCTGTTAGGCATATATGTGATTCCGGGAGTGATCATATTCGGCATCCTGTCTGCTTTGGCAGTCAAACCGAAAAAAAACGATGCACCCCATGATGATTTTGCCGCCGTAACAGCTGACAATGGCAATGGAGAAAATGCTCAACCTTTAACGGTCACGGAAACGGAATCGTATGGAGAAATCATTTTCCGAAGTTTTAAAATCTACCTGTTCGTAATGGCATTGACATTCCTTGGTGCCGGGTTCCAGCCTTTCATCGAGAGATTCTTGCTTGACCTGAATCCACTTATATTATATTGGATCAATATGCTCTCTGCCGTTTTAGATAACGCAACACTGGCCGCCGCGGAAGTTAGTCCGCTCATGGAAGAGGAAACGATTCGCGATTTGCTGCTCGGTTTGCTAATCAGCGGTGGAATGCTGATCCCGGGTAATATTCCGAATATCATCGCAGCTGGTAAACTGAAAATTACCAGCTTGGAATATGCACGCTTCGCTTTTCCAATCGGATTGATTTTTATGGTCATTTGTTTTGTCATCATCTTAATTGCAGGGTGATGGCGTATAGGAACCCCATGGAAAAATAATAAAAGACTCCCCTAAAACAGGATATTATCGCTGTATTAGGAGAGTCTTTACTTATTTAAATAATTGGAAATTCAAGGTCCATTCATTTTAGAGAAGGAAAAATATATCCAACTTTCCGCTCTCAAGTTACATCTGGAATCAAGTTTTACAAAACTTCTCATGTCGAGTCCTCACTTTATTAAGTTTACTTTTGTATATTGGGATAAAATATTACAGTATGTATACAGGAAATTATACCTATAAAGTGTAGGAATTAAATCGAGAATTTTTGTTCAAATGATAGGAAAGGATTTTGGGAAAAGATGTAGAAATTGAATTATTAGGTGTACATTTTATCCTTTATTCAGGGTTCGGTTACCAACATTAGAGTCCCATACTTTTTTCCAACTTGTAAAGACTCACAGGAATACATATGAATTTTTAAGGAGGCATATAATGACCAATATCTTGGATATAGAAAAACATATGAGTAAAATAGAGTGTATTGAAAGTCACGAAGACAAGTTTATCATGGCTATTCGTGGGTTAACTGAGCTTTTTCCTCTTCAAGATGCTTATTTTTTCAGATATTCTCCCATCGGTTTTCTAAGCCAGGGGATCATCTATTTAGATGAACAAGGGCAAATCGAATCAATTAGTTCTGTCAATGATGATCTAAGGTCTTTACCTTCAATACTTTCATCAATCCAAAACCGGCGAGCTGCATTTATTTCAAATGAATCTTATCTTACACACAGCTCAAAGTTCCCATTCAAAGCCCTTGTACCATCTATGATGATTATTCCTGTTTGCTTAAGTGCAAACGTGGCGGGATACATTATCAGCACGCATTTCCCTAACAACTTTTCTGTTAATGAAGAGCTTTTATCTTTACTAACCTTTTATGGAAAAAGATTCGGGAAATTATTTGAAAAGAATTTTGTGTTTCATCCTCAGTATTCGCTTAGCAAACGCGAAGTTGAAGTCATGCAGCAGCTGGCGTATGGATATAGTGTAAAGGAGATAGCGTATACACTAACCATTAGTGAGCATACAGTACAAGATTATATCAAATCAGCGGTTAGAAAGACAAAAGCCAAAAACAGACTGCATGCGGTTGTTGTATTAATAAGAAAAGGAATCATTGCTTAAACTGATTCAACTTTTACTATATGTACAGCCAGTCTCATTTTCTTTCATAAATAAAAGGATTATCAGGCCACAAACCACAGGGATTAAAACATACATATACATGGTCCTGTAACCTGCAAAATCCGCAATGAAACCCCATAATATCGCTCCAACCCCAAAAGCCAGATCGGAGCTCAATAAAAAAGTACTATTGGCAGCCCCTCTTCTGCGAGGTGGAATACGATACACTACCAGCGCTTGCAAGCTCGGCTGTAATATCCCAAATCCGATCCCATAAATAATGGCAGCGGCCAGGAAAGATAGTAGCCCTTTTGCAGCAGTTATGATGACTATGGAAGAAAAAAGGGCAATTAAACCCGGCAGCATCACAAAATGAAAACCTTTTCTATCAACAAATTTACCGGTAATTGGCCTTATTATAATAAGCGTTAATGCAAGGACAGTAAAAAACGAACCAATATTACGAATGTTCAAGTCAGCAGTGTATAATGCTATAAAAGTTGTGATTGAGCTGAATGTTAACGATATAAAAAAATTGATGACCGAGGGCTTAAATGCACTTCTTTCAAACAAGGACCTTGACACATTAAATATTTCTTTATCAAGATTGACTCCTTTGTAATTAAGCAAAGAACCAAAAATAATACCTAAAATGGTAAATAAGGTTGTAGTGATGAATAATGATTGAAAGCCTAAAAATTCAACTAAATTCAACCCCAATATGGGAGCTACAGCCATGGAGAATACTGTACTTAACCCGTAGTAAGCCATTCCTTCTCCTATACGTTGACTAGGGATAAAATCAGCGGCGATCGTACCTGCAGCAGCTGTAACCATCCCCCATCCCACCCCGTGGAAAAGGCGCAATATGGTCAGTGACAAAATTGACTCCGAAAATTGATAAGAAAAAATAGAAACGGACAATATTGCCATACCTATTATAAAAAAGTGTTTCCTGCTCCACGTGTCGACTGCCTTGCCCATAAAAGGACGAAAGATGATTGTAGTAAAAGTTAATATCCCCACAATAAATCCAATCATCGTTTGTGAATGCCCTTGTTTTTGAATGTACAATGGCAGAGTGGGGGTGAGTATTTGAAAGCTAAGGGAGGAACAAAAATTGGCCAATATGATAAAGCTCAAATTTTTGTTCCACAACTTTTCTTGCGCCAGTTTTTTTTCTCGGGCGATATACGATCCCTCCCAGGAAATTAATAGAAAAAAACGTTTGAAGTGCTTTATACTTTTAAACAGGCAACACTATGGCCATTTTCTACTTCTCTCAGATGCGGATCGCTTTCTTTACACTTTTCCGATGCAAGAGGGCAGCGATTATAAAAGCTGCAGCCGCTTGGTCTATTCAAAGGACTGGGGAGTTCCCCCTGTAATACTATTTTTTCCCTTTGTTCCTCTATACCCGGATCCGGAATAGGAACTGCTTCCAGCAATGCCTTTGTATAGGGATGAAGAGGATTTTCATAAAGAGATTTCCAATCAGCCATTTCAACAATCCGTCCTAAATACATCACTGCCACCCGATCACTAATATGCCGTACAACCGATAAATCATGAGCAATAAATAGATAGCTCAGACCCAGCTCCTCTTTTAGATTTTCCAGAAGATTGATGATTTGTGCCTGAATAGATACATCAAGAGCTGAAATTGCTTCATCACACACAATCAATGAAGGATTGCTGGCCAAAGCCCGTGCTATTCCTATCCGCTGTCTCTGTCCGCCGCTAAATTCATGAGGAACCCTGTGCTTTAATTCCGGATTAAGTCCAACCATGTGAAATAATTCTTCTACTTTTTCTTCATATTCTTTTTTGCTGCTAATTAAATGATGAATAATGAGCGGTTCCCCTACAATACTTCCGGCGCTTTGGCGCGGGTTTAAAGAGCTGAATGGATCTTGAAAAATCATCGATATCTTTTTTCTGATTGGCCGCAGATTTCGTTTCGATAATGTAGAAATATCCTGATCGTTAAACAAGATTTGGCCCGCCGTTGGATTGTATAAGCGCATAACCGTACGGGCCACCGTTGTCTTGCCGCACCCGCTTTCCCCTACCAATCCCAGTGTTTCACCCTTCTTCAGTTGAAAGCTCACATCATCTACAGCTTTAACTTCTCCCACTTTGCTGCGGATGAGCCCTTTTGTAACCGGGAAATAAACCTTTAGATTTTTAACCTCCAAAATTGGCTTTTCTTCATTTCTATCATTCTTTTGAAAAGATTGGCCCATCCTGTTTATCCTGTCTTGAACATACTTCGAACGGGAATGCCCCTTATTTTCACTTAACAAGCGTTCCGATTTTGTAACATTATTATAACAAGCGATATAATGTTCGCCCCCATTATATGTGAGTACAGGCATCGGGTAGTCGGTACATTTCTCGGTTCGATATAAGCATCGGGGCAAAAACGGACACTGATTCAGCTTGTTTATTAAGTTGGGCGGCATTCCCTCAATGGGTGTGAGTTTCCGCTCTTTTGGATCATCGAGCCTCGGAATGGCATTCATGAGACCAATGGTGTAAGGATGGCGCGGGTTGTTAAATATTTCGGCTTTCGTACCTGTTTCTACCACTGTACCGGCATACATGACATAAATTCTTTCTGCATACCGGGCAACAATACCTAAATTATGTGTGATAATTAACAGGGAAGTATTCGTGCTTTTAACGATGTCTTTCATCAGCTCAAGTATTTGAGCTTGGGTTGTTACATCCAGTGCCGTAGTAACTTCATCCGCAATAATGATTTTTGGATTTACTGAAAGGGCCATGGCGATCATTACCCTTTGTCTCATTCCTCCGCTAAATTGGTGCGGGTAGTCATCTATTCTTGCCTCTGCATCCGGAATTCCAACTTTTTTAATCATTTCAATCGCATGTTTTCTTGCTTCTGATTTACTCAGCTTCAAATGCAGCATGACAGACTCTATTATTTGTTCTCCAATTGTTAATACCGGATTTAAAGAAGTCATTGGTTCCTGAAAAATAAAGCCGATTTCACCGCCCCTGATGGACCGCAGCTCTTCACTCTCAGGATGAAGGTTCAATAGATTAATCCCTTTGTATAGAACTTCTCCGCCGGTGATTCTGCCAGGTGGTGTAGGTATGAGCTGGAGTCCGGACATTTGTGTTACTGATTTTCCCGAACCGCTTTCTCCAACAAAGCTGACTATTTCTCCTTCATTAATATAATAAGAAACTCCATCAACAGATTGTATTCTTTTTCCATCTATATGAAACTCTGTTCTAAGATTTTTGACTTCCAAAAGATGCTTCATATTTAAAAACCTCCTCTGCTCAGTGACCAAAATGTTATTCAAAATTTCTTTAGATCGTTCCTCTTAATTTCGGATCAAGAGCATCTCTCAGGGCATCTCCAACCATATTAAATGCCAAAACAACCAACATGATACATAAACCCGGTGCGAATGAAAGAATCGGGTTTCTTAATAAATATCGTTGCCCTTCACTTACCATAGCACCCCAAGCAGCTTCGGGTGCTGTAATACCTACCCCTAAAAAGCTCAAAGTAGCCTCTGACAGAATAGCTATTCCCATGTTGAGAGAAATAAGTACAATGATGGGAGATATACAGTTCGGGAGCACATGTTTCATTAAGATTCTGAAATTATTGGAGCCTATTACTTCTGCTGCCTTAATATAGTCGGATTCTTTAACAGACAGAACCTGTCCCCTCATGACCCTGGTAAATGAAGGCAGTAAACCGAATATTAAAGCAATGATGACGGTCCACATTCCCGAGCCCAATGCAACTCCAATAGCAAGAGCCAAAACAAGAGAAGGAAATGAAAGCAGTGCATCAATTATTCTTGAAATAACGAGATCTAAAAACCCGCCAAAATAGCCGGATATTAAGCCTAATAATATCCCTATCAGCGCTGCTCCCAATACAGAAACACATCCGACAATTAATGATATGCGTGCGCCATAAATAATACGGCTCAAGACATCGCGGCCTAAACCATCCGTGCCCAGCCAATGTTCCATCGAAGGCTTTTGAAGAGCTTTTGATAAATTTTGCTGATAAGGGTCGTAGGGGGCTATGAACTCTGCGAACAAAGCCATGATAAACATTGCCAAGATGATCATTCCATAAATAATTACAATTTTTCGGCTTAAAAACACTCTAAAAAACCGGCGTAATTCATGATTTTTTGAGGGCAATTCCATATTGTTTACTGTTCTTACTGTCTCCGTTGTCATTTAAACCTCTCCTCACTTATAGCGTATACGCGGATCGAAAAAGCCATAAGATATATCAACGAGTAAGTTTGCTAAAGAAACAGCCACTGCAATGATAATTAGACATCCCTGTACGACAACCACATCTTGATCAAATACCGAATCCAGCATGAGCCGGCCCATTCCATTAATATTAAAAACCTTTTCTATTACAATTGAACCGCCGACAACATTGGGAAGCATGAGGCCGCTCAATGTAATTACAGGTATCATTGCGTTTTTAAGGGCATGTTTCCTGATGATATTATTTTTTTTCATTCCTTTGGAACGGGCTGTTCTGATATAATCCTGATTGATTACTTCAAGCATGCTGGATCTTGCCTGGCGCGCCAAGATGGCCATAGTAGAAAATCCCAATACCAATGAGGGCATGATGACTTGTTTTGTATTTAACCAAAAGTTATCAAACAATGAAGTATATCCTTGAACAGGCAGCCAGCCTAGCTTCAAGCTAAACAAGTAAATTCCTAGTATTGCAAGCCAAAAGTGCGGGGCAGCCATGCCAAGGTTGGCTGTTGTTGTGATAAAACTGTCAACCCAACCTCCCCGCTTAACAGCCGCAATGACCCCCATGGGAACACCTACAACCACACTTGTGATAAAGGCAATAATGCCAATATGTATAGTTGGTTGTATATGAGAGGCAATTAAGGACGAAACACTTTCTCTATATATAATGGAAGTACCTAAATCTCCTTGTAAAACTCCGCCCAGCCAATAAAAATACTGAACAATTACAGGACGGTTCAGCCCCAATTCTTCTCTTAATTTTTCAATCTCCTCTTGTGTTGCTTCTTCCCCCAGTATGGAAAGAACCGGATCCCCGGGTATGAGGTGTAAAATAAAAAAGCAGAGCATGCTTAACAGGAAAAGTACAAAAATAGTTTGAATTGTCCTTTGTAATATAAACTGCACCATATGAATGACTCCTTTTTCACTTTTGCATTTATATTTTGCTAATACATTCATCATTTAAGAAAACAAGTACTTTTTCACTTTCAAAATAAGTTCATGCTCTTTCGATTAATCATTATGAATGGATTCAAAGATGATGATTTCATCATCTGCGCCCCACTTAAAGCTGGCATTAAGTCCTGCTTTATGTGTAATATCCTTCATATAATCGAAAACTCTTTGACCGCCATTGCTTTTTTCAACAGGTACAGGTTTTCCCTCTTTATTAACAATACAGGGGATGAAACTGGACTGAGTTATTCTGCCGTCACTCACTATACATTTAGCGATGATGGTATAAATTGCTTCAGAATGAAATGGGTAAGTAGGATATTGAGGGTCCGGTTTAAATCCAAACAGCTCCATTCTCTTATTTAACCATGCGTCACTGTCTTCATCCGATTTTGGGAATAAGCTTGGGACATATGCAACAAAGTTGCACAAACCATGAAAAATGGTTTTCCCTTTATAAATCTCAATTCCTTTGAGGAGATGCGCATGTTCCGAAATAATTAAATCTGCTCCAGCATCTATGGCTGCATATGATAATTGCTTTTCGTATTCAGCTATTTTAACCGGCTGATGAACCAGTCCCTTATGAAGCGAAACGATAAGAACATCACATTTTGTCCGTAATTCCCTAATATCGTTTATCATTGAATGAAGTGATTGTGGTTCGGCCCAAGTATAAATGGATGGAGGACCGCCGGGATTTGCATGTTCCAGCTCATAATGAGTTAACACTTTAACATAAGCACACCCTGGTTTATTAGAGGCAGCCCATGTTTCTGAAGGTCCAACACAATTGTATTTTAAAATACCTATTTTAGTTTTTTCCCGTTCAACAATCGCAGGTTGTTTTGCTTCCGCCAAATTCATTCCTGCTCCCACTGTACAAATATGGTTGCCGCGCAGCCAATTAACCGTGTCTTCAATTCCGGCATCACCCGCATCTGATATATGGTTGCCCGCTAATGTTAAAACATCAAATCCTACTGAAACTAATGGAGATAGATTGTCAGGATGGCGTTCTAATTTTATGGCTTCCTCATCTCTATCCGTATAAGGTACTTCCAGCTGGCCCATCACGATATCTCCGTCAGCCAATACGGAATGAACATGTTCAAAATAAGCTTCTGAATTGTCCCCTAATATAATGTCTCCAACACATAACAGAGTTAAGTTCTTATTTTTCATTTTTCTTCTCCTCAAAGCTGATAGACAAGTAAAACACGAACAATCTTGCTGTGAAATATTTG
Source organism: Siminovitchia jepli (assembly GCF_047228825.1). NCBI lineage: Bacteria > Bacillati > Bacillota > Bacilli > Caryophanales > Bacillaceae > Siminovitchia > Siminovitchia jepli. Next base: position 95,107 of record NZ_JBFEGN010000004.1, on the reverse strand, counting down.
TTCTTATATCAAATTTTTTTTGGTTGATATGCCGCTCCTTATGCAGAAAGCTTTCTTTATAAGGAACGACACGGATGATTAAGGTTTGTGCACTACTTTTTTAACCATGTATCCTCAGGAGTCCATTCACTTCCATGCGCCTTGTTTATTCCGGAATCATGAACATAATTGTATATTGGAACCGGCTGGGCCGATACATATACAGGAACAGCGAGCGCATATTTTTCATAAACCAACTGTTGAAGCTCATGTGAAAGTTCCGTTTTCGTTTTATCGTCAGTTGATGCCTTTAATTTAGGATACATCTCATCAATTTCTTTCGGGATATCCAAGCCATGGGAATAAATAACCCCTTTTGATGAGAAGTTTCTTGGCATATACATGGCCAAGTCGGGATCGGATCTTCCAGTCAGAAAAATAAGATCTTTAAACTGTTCACCTGAAGCATGGGTAATTTTTTGCCATAATCCGGAATCAATGACATTTAATTCGGCTTTTATGCCTATTTCAGACAAGTATCCTGCAATGGCGGTTCCTATTTCTACTTCTCCCGGATCGTTCCTTAATGTAAATGTGGTTTCAAAACCATTCGGATAACCAGCTTCTTTTAGTAATTCCTTTGCTTTTTCCGGATTATAATCAATGTCCAGGGCTTCATTATAGGATTTCGAGCCAGGTGCTCCCCACTGGTTTGAAACGATTCCATACCCGTAAATAAAAGTGTCGACAATGGCTTGTCTATCAACTGACAAAGAAGCAGCCTGCCGGACAAGAGGGTTATGGAATGGCGAATCTTTATCTAGACTATTAAAGAGAAACCCTTTCATTTGGCTTCCCAATCCTGTTTCATTTGTCAAAATGGTTATATCCGGAACTTCTTCCAAATCCTTGGCCAAAAGAGAAGGACCTTGGATAAATCCATCTATTTCTCTTGCCTGCATTGATGCGGTCGCTGTTGTAGAATCGGCATAAAGGTGGAATTCTATGCCATCCAAATACGGTTTTCCCTCTTGCCAGTAATCATCAAACTTTTCATATTTAACCGATTTATTTTTCGTCCAGCTGACAAATTTAAAAGGACCTGTACCGACCGGATTTTCCATTGCCCATTCTCTGCCATTCTCTTTATAGGCAGTTGGGGAAGAAATAGGGAGGAAGTTGCAAATAGCCTCCAGCATACTGCTGTTCCATTCTTTTAAGTTAACTTCAACTGTGTATTCGTCCGGCATTTCCACTGATTCGATGTCACTGAATTCAGAACGGCCGGATTCCATGAATTCTTCAATATTCCACTTAACCGCCTCAGCATTTAAGTCTGTACCGTCATGGAATTTTATGCCGCTTCTCAATTTGAAGGTGATCTTTGCATTTTCAGGATCTTCTTCCCATTGTTCCGCCAATAACGGCTGCATACTCCCGTCCTCATCAAACCGTCCTAACTTTTCCAGTGCCGGTTCACTTATAAAAAAGTCATCCACTGCGCGCAATTCTGAAGCCAGGCCCAGGTTTTGTAATGTTGTGAGCGCCCCAATCTTTAACACACCGCCATATTTATCCTCCTCATTTGTTTTACCTCCAGAATCATCTCCGTTGGAGGCTGTGTTTGAACCTGAGTTATTGCTGCATGCAGAGAGAACCATCATCAGCATGGTTGCAAAAATGAATACTGTTTTGAATTTCATTTTCATTAAAAATCCCCCTTTTAAATTTTTCCTAATATGGAATATGAGTTTCCCTTATATCACTCCTTTCTGTTCCAACTCCTCCAACTCTTTTTGCGATAGTTCAAACAAACCTCTATATACCTCATCGTTATGCTCCCCGAGAAGAGGAGCAGGCTGAATTGAAACAGTAGAATTTGAAAGTCTGATAGAATTGCCAGGTATTTTCATTTCCCCTCTTTGCGGATGCTTTATCGTAACGACTGTTCCTCGTTTATTCAAATAAGGGTCATTTGTAACGTCAGTCGTGGATAATACTGCTCCTGCAGGCACTTGCGCTCTTCCCAACATTTCCATTGCTTCATTTTTCGTTCTTTTTTTCGTCCATTCAGATATGATTTCATCGATGATTTCACGGTGCTCATATCTGGATTCAGGCGTCGCAAACCGCTGATCGTCCTCAAGATCTGTACGGCCAATCACCTGCAGCAATCTTTTCCATTGAGGACTTGTTGGCATGCGGGAAGTATATATAAATACATAGTCATTTGGACCGCCAGGCTTACAAGGATATACATTACATGGAGCAACCGGAGCCATCGGCATTTCATTTCCGACCCGTGGCGCATCTTTACCTGTCATTAACTGTCTTCCCCAAGCCGAACGGCTGAAGTTAATCATGACATCTTGCATGGCCACTTCGACTTTTTGTCCTTTCCCCGTGATTTCTTTTTCATATAGAGCGGCCAAAATACCGATTGCACAATGATAACCTGTTCCGCTGTCTGCCAAGTTGGTCCCCGCATGCATGGGAGGGCCGTCCTTTTCACCAGTAATACTCATTACTACTCCCACTGCTTGCCCTATCGCATCAAAAGCCGGAAATTCAGCATATGGGCCATCACTTCCAAATCCTTTGATTTGGGCATAAATAATCCCGGGATTTATATCTTTGAGTTTTTCATAATCAAATCCAAGCCGTTCAATAACGCCTGGTGAAAAATTTTCAACAAAAACATCCGCTTTTTCTACCATTCGATAAATTAATTCTCTTCCTTCGGGTTTCTTTACATCCACCGTCACTGACTTTTTGTTTGAATTTAATATGATAAAACCATAGGAGTCCTGTCCCGGCTTATCGGCAGAAGAACGTCTTCCCTGCTCACCAATTTCAGGCTTCTCCAGTTTAATAACCGTTGCGCCCAGCCAAGCAAGCGTCTGCGTACATACAGTACCTGCTTCAAACTGAGTAAAGTCCAATACCATAACGCCATCAAGGGGCCCTTTATTCATAACGGCTTCACTCCGATTCTGTCTGTAATAAATTCATCAAGTTTTGAAATCATTGCCGATTCATCCCATCCCCTTGCATCAACAGGATCAGCGTGCAGCTGTAAAAGTGGGATACCAGCTTTTTCAAATGCTTTCTTAATAAAATAAGTCCCGCCAGCGGACTGGGTACAACTGTCAGATATGAGATGAACAACACCATCAATCTTATTTTTCTTCGCTTCTTTGATGTACCAGTCACTGTTCCAAGGCGGCATATGCAGCATATCTTCCATCCCTACAAATCTGCTTGTAAGGGTTCGAAGCGGATCTTCTCCATATCTGGCATAAGCATCGGCAGCCAATCCGAGATAAATGGACCAAAGAAAAACTGCGCCATATTTTCTTTCAAAATGTTGATAGAAACCTAAATTGAACCAAAGCCCCCTGCCGAGCCACATGAGCCTGACATTTTCATTTTGGCAAACAGCTTCTCCGCAGGTTACAAGGTCCTTGACTTCTTCGTAAAGTGAGCGGGCTATGTCTACTGCCCACTGAGTCCCCCTTTGCCACTGCGGTACCATTACGGCTGGAACGATGTCGGAAATGCTCACCGGGGAAGGGCTTGTTTGTGCAATTAAATCACGGGTTAATTGATTATAATAAGCTTGCTGATTGACCAGATTCATGATTTCTTTGAATTTTGTTTCACTAAACACTTTTCCTGTGTGTGTTTCCAGAAAACGGATCAGCCCTTTAAAATCTTCAACCATAAAGTCCAAACGATGAGGTTCAAACAAGTCCTCCCATTGCCTTGGAGCTTTTTGCCACCAATTGTCGGGAATGGCTCTGGGGACTGTATTTTCTAATGGGTAAAACGGGACTCCAAATTTTCTGGACCAAAGCTCAAAAATTTTTGCCTGAGAATCACAAGTAAGCCGTGTTACTGCAACAGTTGGCTTAGGAAGTCCTCCCCATGGCCCATTTTCGGGTTCCGGGTCAAACGCCGATGCCAAGGATAGGGAACAATATCGACAAAGATCTTTACGATACCCATTATCATTAATTAGACCAAGATAGTAAGAAGACATCTGCTTTGCTGAACACAGTGATGACCACCATTGATTCACGATATACGGAATATCCATTGCCCGAAATATCTCTTGCGGGACATCAGCATTTACAAATGCCAATGGTTCTCCTTTTTCAACCCGTTCCCTCAGCCCTTGAAACCATTTGCGCTGAAAAGCTGTGGCTTTTTTAGTGGTTTCTAATCGTTTTACACTGGCTTTACCTTTTGCTTGCATTCTTTTATTTGCCAGCATTGTATCGCTTTTTTCCCCCATATTAAGCACCTCTTTACTTTTCATTTATTTTTCTAAAACAGATTCCCTATGTTGAATGAAATTAATAAATTCAGTGATTTTCCGGCGTACATGTTCTTTCTCTTTTAACAAGTAAGATTGCCGGTCAATTAAGAGGGAGGGGATTCCTAATTCTCTCAATGCTTTCATCTGTTCGGGATAATCCCAGGAAGGAGCATCATCCGCTTGGTGAATAAAAAAGATGACACCTTCGGAACCGACAGCTTTTACATTTTCAATTAACGACTTCACCCGTTCTGTTACTGTTGATTGACTGGAGGGCAAGTATCGCAAATGATAACGATCAACAATTCCATCAATTAAATCAACACTTGTATCTACTTCCCCGATATAGTGTCTTAACCCAAAATCATGGTCTTCCCCTACAATCACTGCTCCACAAGATTCAACCAGTTCGTAAAACTCGGAGTGGTCTTGCATACTTCCTGTAACAAAAATTTTGATACCCTGGAGCATGGGCATATCGTCCACTCGTTCTAATAAGCTGCTAAGCAGTTCATTATGCTTTTCCTTTTCCATCAACATGGAAGAACCAATTATTTTTAAAGCCTGGGCACCTGAAACACGGACATTTTCAGCATGACGAAAAGTCGAAAGCTTTTGCAGCAGTTTTCTATTTTCATTACATACATTGATAGATCTCCTAAGGTCACTTTCATTTAAGGAACGTCCCGACCAGTTCTCCAGCTCACTTATTAATTCCTCCGTTCTATGTCGATTGTAGAGCGCAGATATTCTAAAACGAGTATGTAAAAAGTCAAAAAAGTATAACTCGGGTACATGTAATTCATTCTCCGTTTGGCTTAAGGCTCTTAAATAATAAAAGACTCGGATAACAGCATCCGATGAGTTGGAAATAATAAGACGGTCTAAATATTGATAAGAGCCATCAATAATCCTGGTAAACTGAGCACGGATTAATGGATCAAAACCATTTTCAAGATAAACATCCGCCAATGCAGATGTTGCATTAGGGTTGCCAAATATACGGACAGGCAGAAAACCAAAAGCGATTAATAATTCTTCAGGAACGTCACTTCCTAAGCAGCCAACTACTTTTCCGCCATTTTCCTTCCATTTATTGGCCTCTGAATCTCTCTTATCGTAAACGTTTTCAAATACTTCGAAGGCATGGTGAGATTGAACAGACAAGTATACCTCCTCCTTCCTCAACTCATGCTCATTGTATTAGAATAGAGGAGGTTCGAATACTCCCACAAAAAGAGGTGTCCCCCCTTTTTTTGGGGGAGCCAGACAATTTTTTCCTGTCAATTTAAAAAAATCTCTTTCCTTGTAAACTTATGATTTACCCAAACTTGCAGGCTTTTTGGCTTTTTTTCGATTCATGATGAGTTTTAATACAGGCGGCACAACTAATATGATAAAAAACATCCTGAACATTTGGTACGCGGTTATTAAGGGCAAGTTTGCACCCACTTCTTTCGCAGTGATCCCCATCACATCCAAACCGCCAGGAGCTGTACTTAAAAAGGCTGAAACCATTTCAAGACCTTTCCATTTGGTTAACAAAACAGCTATTCCAAAGCAAAATAAAATTAACAAAAGGCATGAGATAATGACATATAGCAACAGCTTGCTCCAGTTATTCCTTAATTCACTTAAATCCATTTGAACAGCTAAATATGTACTAAAAAACAATTGTCCCATAATCAAAATTATAGTTGGAAGCGGGGATATCGGAATCCCTGAAAGTGTCAGCATGATCGCAGCCATCATCGGCCCCGTCAAATATGGTGTGGGAAATTTTAAGAAAATAGCCGTTCGAATACCTACCCATAATCCGAAAAAGGTGATGGGATAGCTGTACCATGGCACCTTAAAGGGAATGCCTTCCAAGCTGCCGCTGCTCTTTATGACTAAATCATAGTATTCTTTTTCTCCTGCCATTCCATGAATGACTAAAAAAGGGACGATAAAAATGACAAAAAGGATCCTGATTATCTGCATCGTTGCAACAGTTGACGTATTGACTCCTTTTATTTCACCGCTTAATGCAACCATTTGGGAAAGGCCGCCCGGAATGCTGCCAAGGATTGCTGAACGCACACTAATCCCTGACCCTAATGCAACAAAGTACCCCATTAATAAACTAAAGAGAATTGAAAACACTGTTATGAACACCATGGACGGCAGGTGGGAAAGAATTTGATATCCGTTATCGGGAGTAAAAGAAGAGCCCAGCATATATCCGATAATGGCCAAGCCTGCGTATTGAAGCGTTGGATGCCAATATAGCGGCTTTTTAAGGGCAGACTTTACAATCAATATGGTAACAAGCGGTCCAAGCAGCCACGGAATTGGAAAATGCAATAAATAAAACAAAACGGCTCCCGATAAGGAAATAAAGAAAGTGTTTAACAGCCATTTTTTCTCAACCGATTTCATAAATTCATCCACCCAATCGAAAAGAAAGAGGCGGGACCTTGTAAATAGCCCGCGCCCATTTTACAACATATCAAGGGATTGCCTTTTGATACATTTCACTTTCTTTTCCTTCGTAAATATATTTAATCATTTGATCTGTAAGCTTTTCCGGAACATCATCGAAAACCACTTTTCCATCTTTTATTCCAATAATTCTCGTTGAATAGTTTTTGGCAACCTCTACCTGGTGAAGGTTTACGAGGCACGCGATACCTAATTGCTTGCAGTTTTTATGAATTGTATCCATCACCGTAGCTGATGACTTTGGGTCCAGAGATGCGATTGGTTCATCCGCCAGTATCAGTTCTGGTTTTTGAGCCAGGGCCCTGCAAACACCAACCCGCTGTTTTTGTCCGCCGGACAGCTCATCTGCCCTTTTATAAATTTCTTTTTCCAGTCCTACTTTACAAAGCCACTCAATTGCTTCCTTTTTATCCTCTTCTCTGTACAAATTAAAGATGCCGGCAAAAGAACTCATATATCCCAAACGTCCATGCAGGACATTTTCAAGGACACTTAATCGGGAAACTAAGTTATAGTGCTGAAAGATCATTCCAATTTTCGCTCTTATTTTTCGGAGTTCTTTTTTATTCGCCTTTTCAACGCTATAATCCAAAAAGTCAATTGTACCTTCCGTTGGATCGATTAAGCGGTTAAGGCAGCGCAGAAAAGTTGATTTTCCTGCACCGCTGGGACCGATAACCGATATAAACTCTCCGTTGGATATGTCCAAACTGATTCCGTTTAAAGCCAATGTTTCATTATTATATCGCTTGACCAAATTTCGTATTTTTAATATTGTTTCCATGTTTTTTCCTCTCTCCATTTATCTGTTTCCAATACGAATTCGAATTTGATTGATAAATAGCTCCAATAAAAACATCGTAATAAAAACGAGCAGAATACCGAGTGTTAAGTTGGCAAAGTGATAATATTGAATGTAGCTTTGCAATAAATAACCTATTCCGCCTGCTCCAACCATGCCCAGAATAACGGACTCATGTACGTCCAGTTCAAAACGAACACCAAGGGTTGCAATTAACCCCGTAAATAAGGTTGGTACCAGTCCCTTAAAAATGACATGCCACCAGGTGCCCCCCACTGATTGAATCGCTTCTATTACATCTTCCCCCTCTTCCTCAATTTGAGCAGTAAATGCTTTTACGAGAAAAGAAGTGGTTGGAAAAAGCAGGCCAATAATACCAGCCATCGGTCCGAATCCTATACTGGCTACCGCAATCAACACCCAAATAGGAGTGGGAATCGACCTGATAATCATGACAAAATATCTGATAAACATTCCCAATGCCTTATTTGGAGTTGTGTTATTGGCTGCCAGAAAAGAAAGAAAAAATGAAACGACCAAACTGAAAAGGACCGCCAAAAAAGCTATCACAATCGTTGTCAGCATTGCGGCCATTAAATCACTAAGATTAGAGAGAGAGAGTTGAGTCATCTCGCTCAGAATGGCCGGAATGCGCTCCATTCCTTTTGAAACCGCTTGAAAATCCACCTTAATAAAAGAAAGTGAAATCACAAACAATATCAATATACTGATAAAAAAAATTCTTTGTTGTCTTTGAGTTTGTTTATGGGCAATTGATATTTTCTTTTTTGACTCAAGTAATTGATGAATATCGGGAGAATTGGCTGCATACTTACCTTCCATCATTAAATTAATCGCTCCCTTAAACGGTTAGTAATAAATTCCACTGTCAGGATGAGGACAATCATAATGGTTATGACCGTGGCTGTCTTGCTGTATTGAAAGAGATCCATTGTCTGCTTTATTAATATGCCTACACCGCCTGCCCCTACAATACCCAATATGGCCGAGGCACGGATATTAATCTCGAACATAAACAACGTCCAAGAGATAAAACTGGGCAAAAATTGCGGAATAATGGCATGCTTTATTTTTTGCCCATAGGTCGCCCCGGCCGCATCAAGGGCTTCCAGTGATTCAGAACTGATTTCTTCAATTGATTCCGCATACACGCGGGCCAGGAATGCACTGCCGAACAAAATGAGGCCAATCATTCCCGGCAATACACCGACACCCAAAATAATTACTAATACCGATGCCCACAGAAGAAATGGGATGCTCCGAAAGAATGTGACAATTCCACGAGAAACGAAACGAATGACAGGATGAGGTGTAGTATTATGGGCCATAAGCAATCCGGCACCCATAGCCAAAAAAGAGGAAATGCAGGTGGCGACTACACCTATAAAAAGAGTGTCAAGAACTGGCTTTGCATAATCTTTAATATCGGAAACATTGGGAGGAAAAAAATCCACGAAAATAAAGGTGATGAAAGCCGGAATACTTTGAAATAGTTCAACAAAATTAAAGCTAACATAGCGCATGGCCATAAAAACAACGACAGCAAAGAAGATAAGCGATAAAAATCGCTTCATCTTTCTCCGCTGGAATTGGGCCGGTTTTGTATTCAAATGATGCATTTGAGATAAGCCTCCTCTTTTTTCTTATTATTTCATAAGCTCCTCCGGGCTCATCCCCAAAAACTCGGATATGTCTCTATAGAAATCATAATTGCTGTCGGTGACTTCAGTAAATGACGCTTCTTTCATGCCCAAAAGGTTCTCCAGAAACAGTGGACCTTGATCATAGTTAATTAGGAAATCTTTTATTTTTGCTTTTGTATCATCGGGAATTTCTGAGCGAATTGTTACCGGGACTGGCGGAGTTTCTTCGGATTCAGCTATTACACGGTATGAATCTTCTTTAATAACACCGCGCTCTGCCAATGCACCCGGAATAGGAGAAGCTACTGCCGCTGCGTCATATTGCCCGTTAACCGCTCCAATGACGACTGCTTCCTGATTTCCGGCAAACTGAACATCTTTAAAAAAGTCTTTTTCCAGCTCCTCTACTGTTATACCCAGTTCCTTGACTAGCATGGTTTTGGGAATCAAATGTCCGGAAGAGGAAGAGGGTTCAACAAATCCAAATGTTTTCCCTTTTAAATCTTCAAGCTTTTGAATATCCGAATCTTTTGGAACCACAATATAGGATTGAACACCTTTTGCAGGCTTGACTCCGGCAATCACTTCAATATTGGCTCTTTCCGCTCCAAGAATATAGGCAAACGGAGGCATGATGACCATATCGGCTTTCTTATTTTTCATGGCTTCAATGGCTGCATTATAACTTGTCGCTTGAAATGCTTCTACAGGCACCCCTATAATTTCTGATAGTTCTTCTTCAAATTCTTTATTTGTTTTCTGGACACCTTCAGCACCTTCAATGGGCAGATAGGCCATGACAAATTTATCCAGCTTGGCTTCGCCTTTATCGCTGTTTCCGCTGCCGGAATTTTTGCTTGTTCCGCAGCCCCCCAGCAGTATAAGGGCTAAAGCTGTTGTAAGTAATAATATCATTTTTCGTTTCATAACTTATATACTCCCTTTTTTTGTTAAATTTTTTGTTCATTATGATGAAATTTTAACCGGCAAAGATAACACTCCCCACTCGGGCCAGCCGGCCATTTTCACTTCTCCCGTCCTCTCAATATAATTCGTACGGGCAAGAAGCTCTTTCAGAGTGATTGTTAACATGAGTCTTGCAAGCGGTGCTCCAGGACACCGATGGGGACCTAAACCAAAAGCAATGTGTTTTTTTATATTGGGACGATTTAACATGAACTTATCAGGGTCTGGAAATACAGATTCATCGTGGTTTGCGGAGGCAAATACAATGGCTATTGGCTCATCTTTTTTGATTGTTTTGCCGCCAATTTCCACATCTTGTTTTGCCGTTCTGGCAAATCCCCTGTAAGGAGTGAACAGCCTCAAATATTCCTCAATGGCTGCTGGAACAAGACTTAAATCATTTCGCAGCTGATTTTGAATTTCCGGATGCTCTGTAAGGTGAAACATCATGCTTCCTGAAAATACAACCGGGGCGATCATCCCCACAACCATCAACTGGCGAATGGTTCCCAAAATTAATTCATCCGGCAAGGGCTCGCCCTTATATTTGCGATTGATATAAGCACTGATGACATCTTCTGCGGGATCCATCGGATTTACTTTCCGCATATCAATCAGTGTTCTTGCAATATCGTAAAGCTCCAGACTCGCTTCTTGAACTGATTCATTTTTCACTTCGTATAACGAGCCTGCAAACCGTTTTGTTACTTCCCGAATTCTCATTGATAAATCCGGTGACAAGTTAAAGAAGTGTGCCATCACGTATCCCGGCAGTTTGTGAAATAGCTCTTCCGAGATATCTCCCCCACCTTTTGCCAAAAATTTTTCTACCAGTTCTACAATTGTATCGTGAACGTATGGCTCAAGCTTCTCCATCTTCTCATCTTGAAGAAACGGATCAAGCGTGCGTCTATAGGGCGTATGTTCAGGCGGGTCTAAATGTAAAGGGGGCCGCCTGCCTGTTGTTGCTACCTTTGGAACCACATTTTGAACAGAGGTAACAAAGGTTTTTGGGTCTTTTAGAACATTTACGATGTCTTCATATCGGAACAATGCCCAGTAACCATTAAACTCTTCACTATGGGCTACGGGGCATTTGGCACGCATTTCCTTAAACATTTCATGCGCTTCATAAAATGTCTCTGTCTTATGATCAGTCGGTGTAAAATCATTTGCAAGTTCTTGATTCGGCAAAAAAGTTCCTCCTTCATTACTCTAAAGCTATCGTATTAGAATGGTTTTGAAACAGATTTAACAAAAAGAATAAAAACAGTCATTTGCACATTTATTTTGCTGAAGAGCAGATTTGATTATATTCCGTTGAAAAATTTAAAATGATATAATGTTTATATCAAATAATGTAATTGCCTGTGTTTCATAATTTTTCGAGGGGTGACATCGTTTGCATAACCTACTTATCATGAATCACGATCTTGATGATTCACAGGATGAGCTTATAAAACTTCCATGGCAGAACATTGGAATCAATATCGTTCATCAAGCTTTTTCAATAGATAAAGCCTTGGAAATTATCAAGACAAATCCCATTGATATTTTGATAGTCAATCACTTCCCGGAAAGTTTGCCCGGAGGTAATGAATTAATAAAACTGATTCACCGCTTTGCCAACTATATTTCTTGCATATTACTAGATGACGCAGGCATTCAAATGGTCAGCTGCAACAATGCATTTATCCTTGGCAAGCCTTTCTCCAGCCGGGATTTATTGGCATTGGTTGAAAAAACCATTCAAAATATCGAAAAAAAATGGACAGATATTATCTATCAAAAACGGGAGTTAATAACATTTGAAGATCATCTCCCTATATTGCAAAAATACTTTTTAAGAGGCCGTATAAAGGATAAATTACTGACGAATAAGCAATTTTTACGCTCAGCCAACATTTTGGAGTTTTCGGATGCAATTGACCGCCCAATGTGTTTATTGTTAATCAGGATCGATGATCAACTGGGGCAATTTAACCATCATCATACGTCACTGTTTGAATTGGCCATTTACAATATTCTTAAAGAGCTGTTTGAATCCGATTTCAATATATACTACTGCATAGATGATTTCGATTACATGGTGGTCATGATTTCACAAAAAGCAAAAACCCCGGAAGAAGAAACATTCCAATATGAGCCGGTTGAACGCGGGTTACTGCAGCTTCAACATTACGCGAAGCGCTATTTATCCATCAGTTTATCTGTACTGATTAGCAAAACAGGTATTTTCCCCGATGAACTTTCAACTATTTATCATCAGTCGGCTAATGCGTTCAGACAAAAAATATCCGAAGATCAGGAAGTCATTCTGAAGGACTCTGAACATACCTCTTTGGAAAGTGTTCAGCATTTATCCAGTATCTATTCCCCGCCTTTGCTTAATCATCTATTAGAAGCAGGCCAATGGAAAAGCGCCTTCAATAAGCTGGAAACCATTTTTACGGAACTGAACAATTGCTGGCGTGATTCGCATGAGCATTTACTTGAAACCTATTTTCATATCGCTGGAGCTTTTTCGTATTATGTACACAGAAATAATCAATTAATGAAAGAAGCTCTGGGAGAAAATTACGACAAAATGTTAAATCTGGATTACTTCCACACGATTAGCCAATTGCAGAAATGGGCTTATGACACACTGGAAATTTTCAAGAGCTCTCAACATAAAGAGATACAAAATTCTCAGTCACTGCTGGTTAAAAAAGTACATGACTTTGTTTATGAACATATAGAGAAAGCGTCCCTTCAAACCATTTCCAATCACCTAAAATTAAATCAAAGTTACCTATCAAAGCTTTATAAGGATCAAACAGGTGAAAATTTAAGTGACTATTTGTTCCGCATTCGAATGCAAAGAGCTGCTCTGTTGCTAAAGCAAACCGATAAGAAAGTGTACGAAATAGCTCAGGAGTTAGGTTATTTTAAAATTAGTTACTTTATTAAATTGTTTAGGGATTACCACGGAACAACACCTCAAAAATTTAGAGAAAATTGAATAAGTATACAGAAATCGCTTTCAGTTTGATGTTGATTATTCTTCCTCCTTTCATGTAATATAAATTTATCAAATAAAGCCAAAGTACAAAATAGCCAAAATCTTTGTATGATAACCAATGTTTTTAGATATTTTTATAAATTTATCCAAAGCTGATAATATCCGAATTTTTTGAACAAATTTTTAGTTGAAAAATTATGAAAAAGTAACAAACTACTGGGTAATGAAGTTTAAATAATAAATGACGGGGAATGCATTTTATCCCCCGTCATTTATTTAGGATTTAGAAATATTTTTTTTGCGGTTACTACTGTATTTCTAGTTTTTAGTAATTATATAGCTTCTAAACACTTCATTATGATTAAAGTCTACCGTTAAGTGAAGCCCCCTCCTTCGCCGCCAGCTGCTCCCGTAATTTCATTTTTTGGATTTTCCCGCTTGCCGTGACAGGGAAGTCTTTTGTAAACACAAATTTTTCAGGAATTTTGTAAGTTGCCAATCTCTCTTTCAAATATTCTTTCAATTCATCTTCCGTACAATCCGCTCCGCTTTTTAATTGGATAACGGCACAAACAATTTCACCCAGTACTTCATCGGGAAGCCCAATGACTGCAGGGGTATCAACAGCAGGATGTTTTGAGAGCAAAGCTTCGATTTCCTGCGGATAAATATTGAATCCTCCGCGGATAATCATTTCTTTGGCACGGCCGATAAAATAGAGGTATCCTTCTTCATCGAGCTTTCCCAGATCACCCGTGTAAAACCAGCCCTCATCATCAAGGACGCCCGAAGTCTCTTTGGGCATTTGATAATAGCCCTTCATGTTTCCGAAGCTGTGGATAGCTATTTCGCCTATTTCTCCAGGCGGCAATTCATTTCTTCCTTCATCGACAATTTTTAGTTTTACGCCGGGGATGGCTTTCCCAAGCGTAGTTGTAATTTTTTCCTCACTATCGTTGTAAGGAGTCATTGTGACAGATCCCGTTTCGGTTATGCCATATGACTGGCAAAGGTTCATTCCCAGCCTGTCCCTTATTTCTTTGACTTTATTGGCCGGGATCGGTGAAGCTCCCACCATCCCTGCCCTCAACGAAGACACATCAAACTGTTCAAAGTCTTCCACCGCAAGTTCTTTCAGGAACATGGTCGGTACTCCCTGATGAATCGTAACCTTTTCCTGTTCAATGAGCTCCAGCATTTCTCTTGGATGGAATTTGTCTTTTAACACCATTCTGGCGCCGACCGAAACGACACTGAACAAATTGCAGGCCATACCAAAAATATGGAATAATGGTGCAGCAATAATAAAAACGTCTTCATTTGTACAATACAGTTCTCCCGCAATGGTATTGCCCGACTGGACAACGCTTCGGTGGGTAATCATGACTCCCTTGGGTACTCCTGTCGTTCCCGATGTATACAAAATACAGTAAACGTCATTATTCACGTCTACGGGTGTTTCTTCGATGACCGAAGATCCCATCAGCAATTCGTTGTAATTGATTAATCCTTCCGCTTTAAATCGAACAGATATAACAAAAGATATTGGTGAATCGAGCTCCGATAATATTTGCCGGTTAAACCGCTTCGTTATAAAGAGTGCTTTTGGTTTTGAATTCTCCAAAATATATTTAATTTCGTGAAATTGATAGACCGGGTTAAAAGGAACAAGAATCGCTCCTATTTTTGCAACGGCAAAGAATAGGGCAGCTGTTTCGTACCAGTTGGGAAGTGCCGCTCCAATCCGATCTCCCTTTTTCAAGCCCATTTCCAGTAAGGAGGCTGCGATAAGGTCTGCATCTTGTAAAAGCTGACTGTAGGAAACCCTGTGGGTCAGATCATAAACCGCTTCATTTTGTCCAAATTTGGCTTCTGCCTCTTTAAGAAGTCTGTAAACCGATAATTGATTTGTGTCTGAGGCCATTTTTTATGCCCCTCCTTAAAGTCGTCGAAGTAGAAAAAAGTTCCCTAACTACCTTCCCGTAAAGACCGGATTTCTCTTTTCAACGAAGGCATTGAGCCCTTCTTTTCTGTCTTCTGTCGAAAAGGCGTTTCCAAAACAAGTGTTTTCGATCGTCAAACCCGATTCTATATCTGTATTGCTGCCTGCATTCACGGCTGTTTTTAACATTTGCAATGCAACAGGAGGCTTTAGTGCCAGTTTTTGTGCCCATTCCTTGGCTTTCGTCAACACTTCTTCTGCTGGTACAACTTTGTTTACAATATGTAAATCAAAAGCTTGCTGAGCATCAAACATAGCCCCGAAGTAAAGGAGCTCCTTTGCAACGCCCAGCCCGACAATCTTTTGAAGACGCTGCGTTCCTCCTCCGCCCGGAATGATTCCAAGTCCTGCTTCCGGAAAAGCAAATCTGGCTTTCTCAGAGCTTATTCTTAAGTCACAAGCCAATGCCAGTTCAAATCCTCCGCCCAAAGCAAGGCCATTAATAGCGGCGATTACCGGTTTGGTGCTGTTTTCTAGTTGAGTAAAAACGGATCTGGAAAGTTTGTTCATCTTATTGATTCCCACCAAATCCAGGCTTGCCATTTCATGAATATCTGCACCAGCAACAAAGGCTTTCTCTCCGCTTCCGGTTAAAACAACGGCACGGATGCTGTCATCCTCGTCCAGTTTTGCAAATACATTTGATAATTCGCAGAACACTTGTGAATTAAGCGGATTCACCGGCGGGCGGTTGATCGTAACAACTGCCACATGATTGTCGATTTCACATAAAAGCGTGTTGTAATTCATTTGGTTTCCTCCATTATTTTTCATAATCATAGAAGCCCGCACCGGACTTTTTGCCAAACCGCCCGGCTCTCATCATCTGCTTTAATAGAAGCGGAGGTGCAAACCGGGCGTCATTGAATTCCTCCTGGAAATATTCCATCACGTAATAACCTATATCTACTCCTGCAAAATCCTGCAGTTCAAATGGACCCATCGGATAGTTCAAGCCAAACTTGACGGCTTTGTCTATGTCTTCAGCAGCGGCCGCTCCTTCTTCCAGCAGGCGGATCGCTTCAATAAACTGCGGAACCATGATGCGGTTAACGATAAAGCCGGGAGAATCTTTCTTTACTTCCACCACTTCTTTTCTTAAATCGCCGGACAACGCTTTCAATTGTTCTACTGTATCATCGCTTGTTTCGTATCCCCGTACAACCTCTACAAGCTTCATCAATTGTGCAGGGTGAAAAAATGCATGCCGGCCACACGGTCCGGACGTTTCGTTGCGGAGGCAATTTCGGTAATTGACATGGAAGAAGTATTGGTCGCCAAGATGACATCTTCCCTGACAATTTCATCCAGCTTTGAAAAAACTTCTTTTTTCAGCTCCATGTCTTCGATGACTGCTTCAATCACTGCATCTGCGTCTTTTAAATCTTCCAGATTGAGCGTTGTTGTAATGCGACCAAGAGTAGCCTCTTTTTGCTCTTCCGTCATTTTTCCTCGTTCGACACTTTTAGCCATAAATGTATTCATTCTCTGTAAAGCGCTTTCTAAAAAGCGGTCTTCAATATCTCTTAAAATCACATTGAAGCCATTCATTGCCGCAAGATTGGCAATTCCGGCACCCATGGAACCGGCGCCTACAACACCTATCGTTTGAAAAGCCACTGACACATCTCTCCTGACTGAATTGTTTATATTCATTATAAATACAGTAAATTGGGACTACTACCTACAAAGTAAAGGAAAAGAATAGATGCTTTTCCGTAAAAGTGAGGATGTCTCTTTCAGGACCACACAGGCACATGAGATTTCTCCGTATATCTCATCCGGCAGGCCAATGACGGCAGCATGGACAATCTCAAGTTCGCCGTAGGTGATTCTTCTTTCGTCGCTCACAATGGCTTCCCTATTGTTAAATTTTCTGGCGGTTTCCTTTAATGTATGGCTGACATTAAGCGTTTTTTGCAATTGATTCATTTTCTCACCTGTTTTCTCTAAGAGCTTTTCTTGAATCTCAGCATTCTTTTTTTAAAATGGATTTTTTTGAACTTTAAAGCTTTATAGCACTTCCCAAATGGCTGCGATTCCTTGTCCGCCGCCGATGCAAACAGCAGATGCACCGTATTTTTCATTTCTTCTTTTTAACTCTTTGACGAGTGTGTAGGAAATTCTTGTGCCGCTTGCCGCCAATGGGTGTCCCAACGCGACGGCGCCGCCGTTTACGTTTCCGATTTCAGGGTTAAATCCAAGTACTTTTTGACAGGCTAAATATTGGGCGGAAAATGCTTCGTTGATCTCGATCAAAGACAAGTCTTCCAACTGTAAATCAGCTTTCTTTAAGGCGCCCTGAATGGCAGGAACCGGACCGATTCCCATATATTTCGGCTCCACTCCGACAACATCCCAGGAGACAAGACGAGCGATTGGCTTTAATCCTTTCTTTTCTGCATAATCACTGGAAGTAATAATAACCGCTGCGGCTCCATCTACCATTCCGCTGGCGTTTCCGGGCGTAACGACGCCATTTTCAACAAATCTGGCAGGAAGCTTGCTCAACTGTTCCATGCTCGTTTCGCGGATATGCTGATCCTTGTCCACGACTTCGTCTCCTTTTCTCCCTTTTACGGTTACCGAAACAATTTCTTCCTTAAAGTATCCTTTATCTCTTGCCCGGATCGCGCGGTTGTGGCTTGCCAATGCATGTTCATCCACTTCTTCGCGTGTTAATTGATATTTCTCCGCCAAATTTTCTGCTGTTTCGGCCATCGTGTATCCGCAATTAGTATCGAGAAGCCCATCCCAAAGCCAGTCCTCAACAACAGGGCCGCCGAGCGGGCTTCCCCATCTCATTCCCCGAATTACATGGGGCACCTGGCTCATGTTTTCTGTCCCCCCCGCCAATACAACATTCGCTTCGCCGGTTAATATATATCTTGCACCAGTCAGTATTGCTTCAATTCCGGTGCCGCATACCCGGTTAATCGTTACACCGGGTACTTCCAAACGTGTACCCGACTTCAAGCCAACGTGTCTTGCAAGCAAGTGGGCATCCTTGCTGGACTGCTGAACATTTCCAAAAACAACCTGATCAATATCTTCCGCGCTGATTCCTGATTTATTAATCGCTTCTTTCGCGGCAATGACCCCTAATTCAGTAGCTGTAATGTTCCGAAAAGATCCGGATATTTTTGCAAAAGGCGTCCGTGCTCCCTCTATCAGTACAATTTGACTCATTGTTTGCACCTCTTTCTTTTTGTTAAACAGTGTATTTTTCAGCTGCAATCACCCTGTCCGCAATACGGCGTTTCACTTCCACAATGTTGTCCGGACTGCTGCTGATCAGGCGGCCGACTGTGTGAGAAAATGATTCATGGTTATTAAGATGATTAAGAATATT
The DNA here is from genome assembly GCF_047228825.1 of Siminovitchia jepli. Taxonomy (NCBI): domain Bacteria; kingdom Bacillati; phylum Bacillota; class Bacilli; order Caryophanales; family Bacillaceae; genus Siminovitchia; species Siminovitchia jepli. The sequence goes on along the minus strand of NZ_JBFEGN010000004.1, from coordinate 76,533 downwards.
CAAGCCTTGAACTGCACACCATTGAGCTGTTTCATGAACATACATTTTAGCACAATCAATCATCTGGGCACTGCGTTTTTCACCTGAATTCGCAATGGATTTTTCGGCGCGTAAAACGGCGCTTTCACCAGTATAAACGGCAATGACGAGATCGGCCAGAAACGCTGCTGCTTCCTGTTCTTCATTAATATCGTCAAGTCCTGCCTGCCGAATGGCCTGGACCGTGGAATGAAAGTAATCTTTCATAAGCTGGAGGGTTTGCTTTTCTTGTTGAAGAGGACCGTTCTTCAATAGTTTGTTTTCACCTTGTGGTTTATAATTTTTCAGCAAAGTGGATGCGATAATAATCCGGTTGATTTCATTCGTACCTTCAAAAATCCGGTTGATGCGGGAATCACGGTAAATGGCTTCCACTTCATACTCAGCCATGTATCCGTAACCGCCGTGAATTTGAACAGCTTCATCGATGACAAAATCAAGCGCTTCCGTTGACATCACCTTATTAATGGAACATTCGACGGCAAAGCGGGCAATCGTTTTTCCGTACTCACCGCCATTGGCCTTCATTTCCTCAAAGCCTTCCTGTATGGCACCTGCTGTTCGGTATACCGCGCTTTCATTTGCATATGTTTTGATCGTCATGTCGGCAAGCTTTTGTTTAATTAATGTAAAACAGGATATCGGTCGGCCAAACTGTTTTCTTTCATTTGCATATGTTGCTGCAAGCTCAATGGCTCTTTTGGAAGAACCAAGGGCAGATGCAGAAATTTTAAAGCGGCCCATATTCAAAACATTGAACGCAATGATATGGCCACGGCCGATTTCGCCGATCACATTTTCTGCTGGAACTTTTACATTGTCCAAGATTAGCGAACGGGTGGATGATCCTTTCAAGCCCATTTTTTTCTCTTCCGGGCTCGTAGACAATCCTTCATAGTTCTTTTCAAGAATAAAGGCGGTCATTTTTTCTCCGTCCACTTTTGCGTAAACGATAAATACATCCGCAAAAGCGGAGTTGGTAATCCATTGCTTTTCGCCGTTTAATATATAATGGGTGCCGTCCTCGGATAAAACGGCTGTTGTTTTCAGACTCATGGCATCTGTTCCGGATGAAGGCTCTGTCAATGCATAAGCTGCTATTTTTTCTCCCGTTAAAAGCTCCGGCAAATATCTGTCTTTCTGTGCCTGATTTCCGAAGTAGGCAATCGGCAGTGCGCCAATTCCGGTTTGTCCGCCAAATGTAATGGAGAATGAACGTCCCAAGGACATTTTCTCACCAATAATGGCTCCACTGACTTTGCCCAGATCAAATCCGCCGGCTTCCTCCGGAATGTCCGCTCCGATTAAACCAAGTTCTCCTGCTTCTTTAATAAGCCGGACCGTTTCATCAAATTGCTGGGTTTCAATTTTTTCCAAAGCCGGCATCACTTCGTTAACGACAAATTTCTCAGCCGTATCAGCAATCATTTTATGTTCGTCCGTAAAATCTTCCGGCGTAAAAATATCTTCCGGCAGAATGTTGCCGTCCAGGAATTGTTTCAAGCCTGCATTTTTTGTTGCCATGCGCTCAACTCCTTCTAAAATCTGTTGAAAAAGAAGCACTCTGGATGACCGGACGGGTGTACATCCGGATGCTTCCTTCACATTACCGTCCGGTATATACAGGCTTTCTTTTTTCAACAAAGGCGGTTAATCCTTCTTTGCGGTCTTCTGTTGAAAACGCATTGCCAAAGCATGTGTTTTCAATCGTTAAGCCTGTTTCAATGTCTGTATTGCTTCCCGCATTTACTGCAACTTTCAGCATTTGCAGTGCAATCGGAGGTTTTTGGACAAGTTTTGCTGCCCACTCTTTTGCTGCGGCCAGTACTTCATCTGCCGGTACAACTTTGTTGACAATGTGTAATTCATGGGCACGGGCTCCATCAAACATATCGCCAAAGTAAAGAAGCTCTTTTGCAACACCTTGCCCCACTATTTTTTGAAGACGCTGCGTTCCGCCACCGCCCGGAATAATTCCCAATCCCACTTCAGGGAAGGCAAATTTGGCTTTTTCTGATGCAATCCGAAGGTCGCAGGCGAGGGCCAGTTCGAAACCGCCGCCAAGGGCCAAACCGTTAATGGCCGCAATCACCGGCTTGGTGGAGTTTTCAATTTGCGTAAATACATTTCTGGAAGCCTTGTTCATTTTGTTAATGCCTACAAGGTCAAGTCCCGCCATTTCATTAATATCCGCTCCTGCCACAAAAGCTTTCTCCCCGCTTCCTGTCAAAACAATGGCCCGGACATTGTCATCTTCATCCAGTTGGCTGAACAACGTTGAAAGTTCCTTGAATACCTGCGTGTTCAAAGGATTGACCGGCGGGCGGTTGATTGTCACAACGGCCACGTGATCTTCCACTTCATATAGCAAAAACTCCAAATCGGTCCATTCCTTATTTTTTGTAGTCATAAAAACCAGCTCCCGTCTTTTTCCCGTATCTTCCTGCCCTCATCATTTGCTTCATGAGAAGCGGAGGAGCAAAGCGGGAATCATTGAATTCTTTTTGGAAATATTCCATGACATGGTATCCGATATCAACACCGGCAAAATCCTGCAGTTCAAATGGCCCCATCGGATAGTTCAAACCGAATTTTACAGCTTTATCAATATCCTCCGCTGTAGCCACTCCTTCCTCCAACAAGCGGATCGCTTCAATAAACTGCGGAATCATAATCCGGTTGACGATAAAGCCCGGAGAATCTTTTTTCACTTCCACCACTTCTTTTTTCAAGCGGGCGGACAGCGCTTTCAACTCTTCTACAGTCTTATCGCTTGTCTCGAACCCGCGGACTACTTCTACGAGTTTCATAAGCTGGGCCGGGTTGAAAAAGTGCATGCCTGCGACCCGATCCGGACGTTTTGTTGCGGAAGCAATTTCCGTGATCGACAGGGATGAAGTATTCGTCGCTAAAATCACATCTTGGCGTGTGATTTTGTCCAGTTGCGAAAACACTTCTTTTTTCAACCCCATATTTTCAATGACAGCTTCAATAACAACATCGGCATCTTTCATATCTTCCAGGTTTGTGGTCGTTTGAATCCGGTCAAGTGCTTCCCGTTTTTGCTCTTCCGTCATTTTTCCCCGCTCAACACTTTTGGACATAAACTTATCCATCCGGGACATTGCCCCATCCAAAAAGCGGTCTTCGATATCCTGTAAAATCACATGAAAACCATTTATGGCAGCCAGGTTGGCAATCCCTGCTCCCATCGAGCCGGCTCCAACTATCCCAATTGTTTGTATTGACATCATTCCATCTCCTCTTTATCTATGATAGTGTTACTTGAATTATAAAACTTGTAATCGTGATAATGTACATACACTTTGTAGGAAAAGATCATTCTGATTTCGTCATTTGTTCTAAACTTAATCTTTCCTTTACGATCGCTGCCCCTAATAGAGATCAGTTTCACCTATTTTCTTGCACGAGAAAAGACCCTTGATCAGAATCCAAGGGTCTGAAAAATCATTCTAATGATAAGCCTTTTCTAGAGCCAGTTTAACACCAAAACCTATCAGTATAGTACCTGTTATTCCTTCAATAAACTTTTGGGTCCCAGGCTTTTTCATAAAAGCACTAATCTGGTTAAGTAAATAGATATAGAACAAAAACCATACGGCGGTTAATACGGAATAAGTTATTCCCATTATAAGGAACGGTATAAAAGTATTGCTTCCCGAATCAACGAACTGCGGCAGGAAGGTGAGAAAAAAGATAGCCACTTTTGGATTTAGGATGTTGGTAAGGAAACCTTGTTTAAAACAAGACTTGCTTTCATACTTACTTTCAAAAGTCATTTCGGTGATGGTTTCTGCTTTCTTGTTCTTTAGTGCCCATAATGTCTTGATGCCCAGATAAATTAAGTACACTGCACCGAAGTATTTAAAGATAGAAAATAATAAAGCCGATTTCACAATGATTGCTGAAAGACCCGCAACAGCTGCCATTGTATGGATGAGTAAAGCACAACAAGTACCCAACATCGTTTTAAATCCTCCTGTTCTTCCAACAGTGAGGGTATTTTTTGTAGCGATAGCAGTATCGGGACCAGGTAAAAGGATGAGAAAAATACACATAATTAAAAACAAATAAAAGTTCTCCATTTTTATGAACCACCTTTCCAAGTTGTATTTAAAAGTAGCAAATTGTCCGTCATATGCCTCAATCCGATTGATTCCAATCGCCGGTCGACGAACTGTTTCCACTCTCCCTTTTCCGTTATCCTCCATTGTAACTATGAAGAACAGGTGGGTTGAATTTCACTTTTGAGCCAAATGTGTGGAGTCCCGAAATAATTCCAGGTGTTACTTTAGCTTTCTTATTATTTTAACAAAAGCAGGGATATCCCGACTCTATTCCAACAATGATGAATTCAGCTCATTTTGCCTCTCATATCATACAGCTTGAAAGCCATCAGCAAGTTGAAGCGCACTTCAGCATCACTTAGATCTGACTCAAGCAAGGATTCTATTTTTTCCAGGCGATATAATAATGAACTTCGATGGATGAACAATTCTTCCGCTGTACTTTTTGCGTTCCCGTTATTTTGCAAATACACTCTTAACGTATGAATCAGGTCCATATTTTTCCCCTGGGAATATTTTTCCAGAGGGCCAAGCTGATTTTCCAAAAATAAATCGGTCGTTTTCTCGTTATCGATTTGATGCAAAATTGTATAGGATCCAAGCTCTTCAAAAAACGCGTAGCCCTTTTCTTTAAAGCGGCTTTGTACAATATTCAGCGCCTGTCTCGCCTGCTCGCTGCTTGCATAATAATCATGTAAATTGTCCGTTTTTCCGCCTACTCCGAGTAATATATCACAATGTATGCCGCTTCTTTTGCCTGCTTCTTGAATATCTTTATAAAATTGCGGCCAAAATTCCTGGACGCCTTTTTCTGCGGGGACAATGAATAAATACTGTTCTTTAAACATGGCCGCCAAAATTTCTTTTGTTTTTTCCACTGCAAAAACTTTAATATAATCCCAAACAACGGCTTTTTTTGCTTGCTGTTCGAGCAAGTTGCATCCTTCCAGCTCATTTTCCCGAAGTGTAATGGATAGCAGTGCTACACGATGTGGATTGTACAAATCCCACATAAACAAGTTCGCATATTGCAGTATACTCTCATGATTTTCAACGTTTTCCACAAGCAGCTTGCTGATGAAGTTTTCCTTCGCCTGCTCAGTGGCATCCAACACCAATTTTTGCTTTATAAATTGGATGGAGCAAATATTTCGGGCCATTTCAATCATGATCTGGTCATAATCATTCAATTCATTCCCCGACATGCGAACCGCCAAATATCCGAGTAAATCGCCTCCACTGTTAATGGGCCAAATGGAAAAAGTTTGACTGTATTCCGTGAGGACGATGTGGGGGTTCACCTTTCTCCTTGCCTTTTCTGCTTCTGCCCGCAACTGGGGAATGAGAACTTCCTCTTCTCGATCCATGGTATATGTTAATGGCCGCATAAAGCGGTCAAACAACACAACCGATTCATTGAACAGTTCTCCCAGCATTGAAATGATCCCGTCGAATCCCTCATGTTTGACGGTTTCCTTCACTAGTGCCTGCTGATATTCCAGCAAAAAATGCAAACGGTTTCGGTTTTCTTTTTCATTATTGTAAAGCCTCGCATTTTCTAGGATGGTGGCTATGTGATTACTGAGCAACCGTAATATTTGCAAATCTTCATCCATGAAAACGCCGGATCGCTTTCGCTCAACATGAAGCACGCCGATGGTTTTTAAATCCATGGATATCGGGATCGTCATTTGGTTTCCGCCCGTTTTTTCCAAAAATGGGAAGTGCTCTTTCAATATGTAGTTATGTTCGATCCTTACTTGCTTTGGAGCCTTCATTTCTCCGTATGAAGGGGGTTGGTAAATAAAGCAGTTGTCATAGTCATTGTATAGATAAATACAGGCAAATTCGGCATTCGTCCCTTTTCCTGCCCTCGTGGTAATTTCTTCAATACTTTCCTCAAATGGAGCGTCAATGGAAAGGTTTTTCGTAATCCATTCTATCCCTTCGATCTTTTTTAACTGCATTTCCCTGTTTCTTGTCATGGAAATGGCCACTGCCACATCCTGTCCAAATTCATCAAAATGCTTTCCCATTTCAAGCAGAGGAACATAACTCAAAAAGCCGATCATACAAAAGCCAAACGTATGCAGTTCGTCCTTGATGGGCACCGTAAACCATGTTTTGACCCCTGCCTTTTTTAACAAGGAAAAAAGCTGGCATTCATCGACTGCTAAACCGACCTCTTTGTCTGTCAAACTATGTTCAAGCAACTGCTTGGAACAATGGTCCACCCTTAGCGGAAATGTATCCCGCACTTCATTGACATTGCCGCTCCAGGTCTTTGGAACAAACAGGTCATCCTCAACGAACACGACTCCAACGAAATCACAGTACAGCTTGGCCCGAAACGAATCACTCAAATATTGCAGTGCCTGCTCTTCCGTATCTATTTTAATCAACTGCCGCGATGTTTTTCGCAAATGCTGTTCAATTTTTCTGATTACTTTTTCCCTTTGGGCTTCAGCCATGAACAACACTCCTCTCTTACACTCTATTATAGTTAAGATGAGCATAAGAAAAAAGAGAGGGTTTAAAGAAAAGCGCAAGCGCCTAGAACGGGCAAATAAGTCAAAACATGCAGGAGGCCCCACTCTCCGGAGTTTTTGTTATGACCTCGAGGGGCGGGGACAGCAAATCCCTTCGTTTAATATGTTAAACTTTATAAAACTGGTACTTTTTCACCCGAAAAGAAAAAGCAAATCCGACTTGGACAGTTTGACCAATTAAAAGCCCGGCCTTAAAATGATAAAAAAACAAAGTTTTTGAAAAAGGTGAGCAAATGCCGGAACAAGAAAAAAGAACTTCCCTGGAAAATGCTTTGCACGTGTTGAAGCTCTTTTCGATGGACGAACCGGAAATAAGCGTAACTGGCGTTTCGAGAAAGCTTCAAATTGCAAAAAGCACAGCCCATCGCCTTTTGTCATCCTTGGCATCTGAGGGGTTTGTTTATAAGGATCCTCATTCCAATCTTTACAGCCTGGGATCTTCCATTTTATCATTGGTTAACATTGTTAATTCGCAAATCCACATTTCCAACGAGGCGGTGCCCATTTTAAACATGCTGGTTGAAACAATCGGGGAGAACGCCCATTTGGCCATATTGGAAGAATTGGATGTTGTTTACCTGCAAACCATTGACGGGGCTTACTCATCTGTGGACTATATTCATTTGGGCAATCGAAAGCCCGCTTTTTGCACAAGCGCCGGACAGGCGATCCTGGCTTTTCAACCGGAGATGGCGGAGCGGGCCTCAACCCAATTGCGTCCTTATACAAAAAATACAATTATTTCCCCGGAAACTTTTTTTAAAAAGTTAAACAGCGTACGTGTAGATGGTTTTGTCATCTGCGATCAAGAATACCGTAACGGCATTACAGGCATTGGCGTTCCGGTATATGACGGTAAGGGGAAGGTTATGGCTTCCCTGAGCATTACCGCATTATCAAAAAGGGTGTCGTCGCCAAGAATACAAAGAAGATATGTTTCACTTCTTTGGGAAGCATCCGAAAAGTTGACGGACATGATTAAAATGAGAAAAAGAAGTGATGTAAAATGAGCGGTTCCACCTTATCCTCCGTCACAAATGCGCTGCGAATCCTTCGGCTGTTTACGCCAAAGCAAAAGGAACTGAGCTTCACGGACATTGTCCGGCTCACAAATCTTCCCAAGAGCAGCGCCCATCGTGTCATTGCTGTTCTGGTCAAGGAAGGATTTCTCGCCAAAAATCCACGGACGAATCACTATCGCCTGGGGCTGGCCATTTTAAGCCTTGGCGGCGTTATTTTCAGCCACCGTGAATTATATAAAGAAGCCCTTCCCATTGTAAAAGAGCTCTCGGAAACATTGGATGAGTCCGCCCATATATGCCTAATGGAAAATATGGAAGTTGTTTATTTGTTTCGTGTGGAAAGCCGGCATCCGGATCGTCTGTTAACCCAAATCGGGCGAAAAAATCCGATTCATTGTACGAGTGAAGGTCTTTGCATATTGGCTTTCCAAGATAAAGGAACAATCAACCAGCTGCTCCAGTCGAAGTTATATTCTTTTACGCCATGTACACCGACAGACCCGGACAAACTTCTTGCCCTTATTTCCGATATCCGGCAAAACGATTATTGCCTGTTAAGAGATGCCTATTATGAAAACTATACGAGCATCGCCGCCCCAATCCGCGACTATACCGGAGCAGTTGTTTCTTCCCTTTCGGTCGTCGGGCATTCAAGCCGTATCACGGATAAAAAGAAGGGCCGCTTTATTCGCAAGATTCAGGAAGCGGCAGCAAAAATATCCGAACACTTAGGCCATTATTAGAACAAAAGTGTATCGACGAACAAGACTGAACGAAATGGGGAAACTCCTTGTTCAGCCCCGACAAGTATATGGCAATTCCCGGGGAGGTGCCTTTGAGCACCCTCCTTTTCAAGGGACGTTTTATTTTCTGTCCTTAATCCGTTTGATCTCCTCGATTGAGAGACCCGTAATGTCCGCTGCATCTTCAACACAATACCCTTTTTCCATGAGCCTGACAGCAATTTCAATCTTTCCTTCAATCTTTCCTTTCTTCTCCCCCTCGTTCATATAATACTTCGCCAAAAACGTATCTTTCATGGAAAGTCCCATTTGTACCGCCTCCTTTTGAATAATTGGTTTCAGATCATTGACCAGCCTCCATTCCGTTTCCTCCGGCAGCCTGAGAACATGATCAATGAATACAAACAGTTTTTGAATATATTCCCGTTTCATCTCTTTACTTATCATTTTATCCTGTAAAAGCAATCTCATCAATTTTCGTTTGTACTGATACTTCCTATCGACATTCTTTTTGCTTTTTATTACATACAGTCCGGCCAAAACGGCCAATGCAAAGGGATTTTGTGATTTTAGGAGAGTGGATTCTGACTGGGAAGCGATCCGGTAGGTATGATAACGGTAGGTCAGTTCTGTCCCGAGGAATTCATAGTTGTATTGATCGGCATTATACTTGGCATCGTCACTAGTGAACAGTGCAAGGGCGTAAATTTGTTCATCATAAAGGTCCATAATCCTGTAAAAGGACTGGAACATCCGCTTTGGAAAGATCTTTTTATAGTCTCCCTGAACCTCAATATGGACGTACACCCATTGATTGTCTCCGTTTTTCAATTGAAGCTGAACAAGTTTATCGGCGACACGCTGGCTGCTTTCGGATTCGGGCAAAATGGTTTGGAGCTCTTGTTCGAGGAATTGAGGCGGGATAGTAAAATCTGCAAGCTCAAACAGTTCAGGGGAGAAAAATAGAAGAAATTCTTCAAACAATTCGGTAATTACATCTTTCCACAGTTGATCATAATTGGGACGCTGAAACTCCAATAACACCAACACCTTTCTATTGATTTTTTGATTTTGTAAATTACTTTATTCGACACACTTCTTCTAAATCCTTCTTATTCCACCATAAAAATATCTTTTTAAAAGCACTGATGATTATAAACCGTGGCAAACGATCTATGTCCGCAGAATCTATGCTTTCTTGTAAAAAGGCCGCACTACTTTTCAGGCAGCGCGGCTAGTTTTTTCTATCTTCTTTTATGGTATCCATATAAAAAGTCGGTAACTTGGTAGCTTTTCGGTGTATGCTCCTTGAATATTTTTTCACGCATAATTAAAGTCAACGGGTCTTCCGCGTGCAAAAATCTTCCCCATAACCTGGCGTTTGCTTGGACTTTGGCTGTCCGCGGAATCCGTTCTTCCTGGTAGTTTTGAAAAGCTGTATGATAGTTATCGGATTGCTTCAAATTGTCGGCAAGTACGGAAGCGTCTTCCAGTGCCTGGCAGCCGCCTTGTGCCAAGTATTGGAGCATCGGATGAGCTGCATCGCCCAGAAGTGTTATGTTGCCTTTTGTCCAATTATCCAACGGCAGGCGGTCGTACATTGGCCAGCGAATTTGGCGTTCGATAAAGGAAATTGCCTTTTCCACAAGCGGATGCCCGCCTTTGAAACGCTTGTCCATTTCTTCGGGAGTACCCCAATCATCAGAGTCAGGCTTGTAGTTGTAGGACTTAAACACAACTACTTGATTGTACAATTCTCCCCTGCGGACAGGGTATTGTACAAGATGGAGATGTGGTCCAATCCACATGACAACGTCATCCAAGTTGGCGTCTGACACTTCCTCAATGGGAATCGTTCCCCGGTAAGCGACATACTCCGAGCAAATCAGTTCATCATCAGAGAACAGCTTTCTGATATTGGACTTAAGTCCATCGGCTCCAACAATCGCCTGTGCAGTGAATGTTTCACCGCTTTGATTGGTGACAACGACACCGCTTTCACATTCTTCAGCCGTTTGGATTACCTGGTTATTAAATAGTTTGATTTGCTCGGGCTTCTTTTTACATGCATTCAATAGAACGCTGTGCAAATCAGATCGATGCACAACAATATACGGGTATCCGTAGCGCTCTTGGAATTCTTTACCCAAATCCAATGTTGCCAACTCTTTTGCTGTATAGACATCTTTTAATACGAGCCTTTTTGGAAAAACAGCCAATTCAAAAATATCTTCCAGGACGCCAAAACGATCCAAAACAGCCATCGCATTTGGCGCAAGCTGAATTCCCGCACCCACTTCTCCAAATTCCGGGGCCTGCTCAAGAACCGCAACGGATTTTCCTGATTCAACAATTCCCAAAGCTGCAGCCAACCCGCCAATTCCTCCGCCAACTACCATTACATCGCTTACATTACTCATATGAAGATCCCCTTTTTGATGTATTTTTTCAATCTATTCCACTAATAGGGAACAAAGTATACTAGTTATGGATAACTTTAAAATATTTTTTTAAAACTGTCAATCTATTATTTTATAAAAAATTTCTTTTGTTTTGTTTCTGCTGCTGATACACTAAAGTTCAAAATCATTCAAAAAAAGGTGAATTAAACAAATGACAAAACAAACAAATCATAAAGGCATTCAATCATTGCAGCTCGGAATCTCCATCCTCGATCTCTTCCTTGAAGAGGGAAGGCCATTAAAATTTACGGAAATCCAATCTTTGACCGGGATGACGAAAAGCAATCTGTATAAATATTTATATACGTTGACGCAAACGGGCATTTTATATCGCGATACAACCGAAAACACGTACATGCTTGGAAATCGCCTGATAGAATATGGAAACGCTGCCTTAAACGACTTTGACATTGTTGGCCGCGTCAATCCCTTTTTAAAAGAAATCAGCGATCATACTTCCCTGACGAGTTTACTTGCTGTCTGGTCACATACAGGCCCTGTTATCGCCAGCATTAGAAATGCGGACTACGGAATCAATATCGGAGCCCAAATGGGTGCGACTCTGCCCTTGCTTTCTTCATCAGGAAAAATATTCTCTACTTTTAAAAACAGCAGCGATCAAAGAAAATGGTTGGAAAATGAACTCAAACCGTTATCGGAAAAAGAACGAAACCAATTCCTGGCCGAAAAGAAAAAAATACAAAAAGAAAAATTTACGCATTCTACGGAACCGCTGATTAAGCATATTTCTTCTTTCAGCGTCCCTCTTTTTGATTTTAACAGTGACTTGATCGGGGCATTGACTGTAGTAGGATTTACCCCCCTGATACCAAGGAATGCCACGGACGAAATTAGCGAATACGTGAAAAAGACGGCTTTCATAATTTCAAAGTCCTTTGGTTATAAAGGAAAAAAGTACTAGTTTTTTTAAAAAAAGATTGAAAAATGAATTGACAAGCAGTTTAATAGTTTTATACAATTAGTGAAAATGGTTCACCAAAAGTGAATAGGAGCGTTTCGCTTGCTAAACACCCAGAACCACAAGGAGGAATGAAAGTGAGCAAAATTAGTAAAATGAAGGCGCTTTTAAAAACATCTTTTATTGCTTCTGCAATACTGGCGCTCGCGGCTTGCGGAGGTGGAAAAAGCAGCAGCGGTGATTCAGCGGATCAGTCTAAAAAAGAGGAAACAAAAACATTCAAAATTTCTCATGTGACACAAGAATCCCACGTCTGGCATAAAACGGCCGAAAAGTTTGGCGAGGAATTGGAAAAGCTGTCTGACGGCAGAATGAATGTGGAAATCTATCCTGCTTCCCAGCTAGGTTTAGAGAAAGACATGGTACAACAATTGGAAACGGGTTCATTAGAATTTGGATTTTTAACAAATGCCTACATGAGCACACGCCAAGATTCATTAAACGCATGGTTCATGCCGTTTACCTTTAAAAATCTGGAAGAAGCTGCGGCGATGAGAGATTCTGATGCAGCGAAAAAAATGCTTGAAGAACTGGACAGCCAAGGCCTGGTCGGATTGGACTTCATGTTTGCGGGTAACCGCCACGTACTTTTGAAAGACGGAGCAGTCAATTCCCCTGCTGACCTAAAAGGCAAGAAAATCAGAATCATCGGCAGCCCGGCCATGCAGGATTTCTGGGAAGGCGTAGGTGCAGGGCCAACTGCAATGCCTCTTTCTGAAGTGTATACTTCATTGCAAACCGGAGTTATCGACGGAATTGACATTGATCTGGATGCACTCGTCACGGAAAAGTATTATGAAAACGCCGAGAATTTGACATTAACGAACCATATGACATTCCCTACGGTCATTGTTATGAGTAAGCAGGTATATGACGGTCTATCTGAAGAGGACCAAAAAACTGTCAAGGAAGCGATGACAAATGCTGTTAACTGGGGAATTCAAGAAGCCGTCGCCCGGGAAGACAAAAACCTTGAAGAATTGAAGAAACTTGGGGTAAAAGTCGAAGAATTGAAAGATCCTTCTTCCTTTGATGCCATCACGAAACAAATCACTGATAAGTATGAGGGCAAATCCGAGGTCATCAAATCTTTCCTCGAAGAAGCAAAAAAGTAACGGGGGAAAATAAATGAAACTGTTACACCAATTAAGCAATATTGTTTATCAAATTGAAAAACTGTTGGCTATTGCCCTTTGTTCCGCCATGCTGATTTCATTATCAGCTGGCGTTCTTTATCGTTACATCCTCAACTTACCGCTTACCTGGTCGGATGAAACAGCTATTTTTTCTCTTGTTTGGCTTACTTTTATCGGCGGCAGCATGAGCATCAAACGGCAAGATTCCGCAGCTGTTTCCATCTTTATGGACAAGTTGAAAGGAAAGCTCCGCCAAACGTTGTTCGGTCTTGGGATAGCCGTCCTGGCAGCTTTTCTCATTTATATTTTTTATTTATCCCTTACATGGCTGTCTTCTTCGAACATCGCCATACAGCGTTCCAGCGCGATGGGGATGCCGATGATTTATGCCTATGCCAGCATTCCTGTAAGCTTTTTCTTTATGATTATTCACACTCTTGAGCTGTTCATTAATAACTTCAAAAGCAGCGAAGGGGGGAATGAAGCGTGACAATTGCACTTCTTATTTTTATTATTCTGCTGCTGCTGCAAGTGCCGATTGCATTTGTTCTCGGAATCACGACGATTGCCTACATCTTTGTGTCGGCTAATATGGGGCTCATGGCCACTGCTCCGCAGCGTCTGTATTCCGGACTGGAAAGCTACGGCCTGCTTGCAATCCCTTTGTTCATGCTTGCCGGAGAATTAATGAATTCCGGCGGTATTACAAAAAGGCTGATCGATTTTTCCAAATCGCTCGTAGGCCATTTCCGGGGCGGATTGGCGTATGTTAACGTCATTGCCAACATGCTTCTTGCCTCCATTATCGGATCGGCAACAGCCCAAATTGCCATGATGAGCCGGACAATGGTCCCTTCGATGGAAAAAGAGGGTTATTCACGGGAATTCGCTGCTGCCACCACAGCATCGGCAGGCCTTTTGGGGCCTATCATTCCACCGAGTATGTTATTTATCATCTACGGTGTCCAATCGGGCGCTTCTATCGGGGACATGTTTATGGCCGGTGTCTTTCCAGGCATCCTGCTGGCCATTTCATTTATCATTCTGATTGGGTATACCGGAACCAAACAAAAATGGCCCACTCAAAAGCGCGCCCTTTTCTCGGAAATATTCAGCTCCTTTTTCAAAGTCATTCCGGCACTCCTTGTTCCGGTCATTATTGTAGTCGGAATTTTAAGCGGCGCGTTTACACCGACAGAATCAGCAGCCATTGCCTGCGTGGTGGCGCTTGTTGTAGGTTTTTTCTTTTACAGAGAATTAAAAATAAAGGAACTTCCTTCCATTTTTATCAATACAGCGGTAACAACAGCAACGATTACCTTGCTGATAGCGATGGCCAACCTGTTTGGCTGGATGCTTTCTTTTGAAAAAGTTCCGCAAAATATTGCCACCTGGATGGTGTCATTAACTGAAAATCCGCTGCTTTTCCTGTTAATCGTAAATATATTCCTTCTGATCGTCGGCATGTTTATGGACGGGATTGCGGCACTCATTATCCTTGTACCCATTTTTGCGCCGTTAATCGCCAACTACGGCATTGACCCAATCCACTTTGGTGTCATCATCTGTATCAACTTAACAATCGGCTTATTGACTCCGCCGGTAGGAGCAGGTCTTTACATTGCCTCCTCCCTTGGGCAAGTCAAACTCGAGCGCCTCGTGGCAGCCATTTGGCCATATTTAATCGCATCACTGATTGCCTTGCTGGTCATTACGTATTGGCCTGATTTGACGCTTTGGCTGCCGTCGATAACGAAATAGGGTAATAGAAACTTGAAAGGGGGCTCCCCATACTGGAGAGTCCTTTTTTGATGCAAAAAAAGTTTTTCCTCATAATGTAAGCCCCTATCACATGTCAAAACTTGTCTGTAAAAGAAAGCTTTTGGATGCTATAATAGCGGTAATAAGAATGCTGGCAATTTCGCAGCCGCAATGAGGAAAAGGGGGGATACGATGGAAAATCTGATGAAACAAATTCTTGCCGAAATCCAAGATTTAAAATCACAAATGAACAGCCGCTTTGACATGCTGGAAACAAGAATGGCAAACATGGAAACAAAAATGAGCGGCATGGAAACAAGAATGAATGACATGGAAACAAGAATGAGCGGCATGGAAACAAGAATGGCAAACATGGAAACTAAGATGGCTGGCATGGAAACCGAACAACAAAGTATGAAACAGGATATTTCCTCAATAAAGGAAATGATGGCGACAAAAGAGGATGTGGCCGAAATTCCGGCCATTAAAATAGCCGTCATGGAAACAGTCGAAGAAGTCAAGAAAATAAAAACAACCCAAGTAAGACACGAACGGACTCTTGACTTATTGTCACGCCGCTCCATAGACCAAGAAGCGGCCATTGCCGATCTGCGCCAAATCATTTAACCTATTATTTTTACAAATTATTGTTATAGCCTCTTTCGGACATCAGCAAATCTTCAACATAAAAGTCGAGTTTCTTCCTATTATATATACTGGAATTTCCGTAAAAAAAATCCATTTTCAAAGCATGTTGCTTCGGAAATGGATTTCAATATGTTATATATAAACGTTGGCAGAGATAAAATCTTAAACGATGACAGGCTTAAATTCCGATTTGACTTCTTGATGGCCGTTGTTCGTATCAAGCTCCTGCTTTCTTTCGAGGCCAAATTTTTCGAGGATTGGCAAGTCGTTTGTTTGGAAGAGGTACGTGTCTTCTTCTGCAACGTGCTCATGCCAAGCCCAGTTTGGAACGACAAAGTAGTCGCCTTTTTCCCAGTCAAAGCGGACGCCGTTAATGACCGTGTAACCGGAACCTTCGTGCACATGATAAATGGACGCATGTGTATGGCGGTGGGCCTTTGATTGGAATCCTTTCGGCAGCTTTTGCATCCAGGCAGCAATGGTCGGGCAAGCTGTTTTACCGTTGGAGGGATTGATAAACTCGACTGCATATCCGTCAAATGGATCCGGCTCAAATCGGCTCAAGCCTTGAATAGCAGCTTCAGTTTGTTTCCATTTAAACTTGCCAAGCGGCGCTTTTTTCTCATAGCGGTCACTGATTGGACGAACCATTCCGCCTTCGTAGCGTTGCGCTGAGTAGTTATCCGGCAAAGAAGATTTCTCCAATTTATCCGGATATGGCTCAAAGAATGTTCCGCCGAGATAGTAGATCGTTGGGATATCCAGGCAGTCCATCCAAATCATTGGTTTGTCTCCAGGATGTCCGTGGCCGTGCCAAAGTCCGTTTGGCGTTGTTAAAAAGTCACCGCGTTTCATGAAAATCCGTTCGCCTTGGACGATGGAGTATGCTCCTTCCCCTTCCATGACAAACCGTAACGCATTTTGAACATGACGATGGGACGGTGCTTCTTCACCAGGCAAAATTAATTGAACAGCCGCATATAAGGTTTGCGTCGTAGATGCCCACCCCCACGGTTTGCGGTAATTCAAACCGGGGTTTTGCAGGTAGATGGCGCGCCGTTCCCCGCCCCGGTCCGGAGTAAAGATCTCTGTTGCTTCCATCAACTTTTTGCGCAGCAGGCCGTATTTCCAAAGATATGCCTGTGCATGCGGCTCGGGAGTGTGCTTCATTAAATCAGGGATTGCATTCCATAGCGGACCAAGATGATACTGTTCAATATCTTTGTTAAAATCCTGGACCAAAGTGCTTTCAAAAAAAGAATTTTTTTCAGCCATTGTGATTCTCCCCTTTTATTTTAACTTGGACAAATTGCGTTGAATCTGTCCATTATGCCCTTGAATATGCCCGACAATGAGTTTGTCAATAATGAACTGGACAGGTTTTCCATCAAAGTTCGGATTCCGGCTTGGCGCGACAGTCTGAAGCTGCTCATCTGTCAGCTTGCTCAATGTTTCCTCTGTTTGAGCCGGAATCTGTTTTAGATCGTTGAGTACTTTTTCAACTGCCAGTTTATCTACTGTCGATTCATCTACAGCTGCTAAACGAATTTTATTCGTATGGTCCCTTCCCCATACGTCTTTGGGGCTTTGCATGATTTGGCGAATTTCACCCAACCAGAAAGGAATCGCTTCGGCTACGTGGGCAATCACTTGCATGATCGACCATTCTTCGGCTGACGGCTTCCAGCGGATTGTATCTTCAGGAAGGTCTTTTACCGTGTTCACCATCTCGTCGATTGCAGCTTTCACATCACGAATGGCTTGCTGTTGAATTTCTCCTGCCATAGAAATCACCCCTCCACTCTTTTTACTTTGTTCTCAAGAACACCCACTTTGTCGACTTCTATGCGCACGACATCCCCATCTTTCAGGAATGCTTGCGGTTCCCTTGCTACACCTACGCCTCCCGGTGTTCCGGTCAAAATAACATCTCCCGGTTCAAGTGTCATCAATTCAGATAAAAACTCAACGAGACGCTGGACCGTAAATACGAGATTCGAAGTGTTCGAGCGTTGTCTTTCTTCCCCGTTTACAGACAAGGAAATTTCAAGCCCGGACGGATCTGTCAACTCATCGGATGTAACGAGCCACGGACCCATAGGCGCAGAACCGTCTACCGCTTTTCCTTGCAGCCATTCAATTGTCCTGCGCTGAATGTCGCGGTATGTAACATCATTGACAATCGTATAGCCTGCGACGTAATCCAATGCATCTTCCTGCGACACATTTTTGGCCCGCTTTCCCACAACAAATGCAAATTCTGCTTCATAGTCAAGCTGTTCGGAGATTGGATAAAATGGAATGTCATCTTCCGGTCCCACAATCGTATTGGCAAATTTCGCGAAAACAACCGGATGTGTCGGCAGTTCCCTTCCCATTTCAAGGATATGCTCGCGGTAGTTATGTCCAACACAGATCATTTTTCCGGGATTGGTTACAGGGGCGCCAATTTTTACATCCACTTTCCCGAAAACAAGCTGAACGGCACTTTCGTGATTCAAAGCATATTGAACAGCTTCTTTTGCAAGTGCAAGGCTTTCTTTTCCCCCTTGCAGGAATCCTTCCATATCTGCCGGAATATACGCTTCAGCAATTTTTTCCGCCCGGATTTTTCCTTCTGCTTCCAATTTTGCTTTAAAAGCTGCATTCAGATCAATGACTTGTTCTCCTTCAATAGCGCCTATTCTTGTAAAACCGTTTTGAGTAAAAGTTACTAGCTTCATTTTATCCTCTCCTCAAATTCACTTATAGGTAACATTGTTCTCATAGTTAAAATGTATCGTATCCGCTTTCAGTTGTCAATATGGAAATATAACAATTGGACAGATGAATAAAATTATGACATGATAATTCCAAAAGTTAAAAGGAGTGTTTTTGGGATGGACAAAAACAAAACACTCCCTGTTATACAATCATTGCAAACAGGGATTGGCATACTTGAATTATTTGTCAGCGAAGACCGCCCCCTGAAGTTTTCCGAGATCCAGGAGCTTACAGGAATCACAAAAAGCAATTTGCATAAATACTTAAATACTTTAACGATTACAGGTTTGCTGCACCGGGACAAAGGCCAGGGTACATACCAACTTGGAAGTAAATTAATCGAATTTGGAAATGCAGCCATCGGAAGTGTTGACTTGATTCACAAGGCAACTCCGTATTTGAAAAAGATCAGCCGGGAGCTGGAGCTTACCGCATTACTGTCCGTATGGACGCATGACGGCCCTGTCATCGCAAACATTTGGAACAGCCAGCCGGGCCTGAATATTGGTGCGCAAATTGGTACACGCCTCCCTGTTCTTTCATCGGCCGGAAAAGCTTATCTGGCCTTTAAAGAGGAGGTCGATATAAAGGAATGGAAACAGCAAGGATTTCAACATTTACAAAATGAGGCAAAACAAAAGCTGGAAGTGGAATTGCCAAACATTCAAAAACATTATTTTTCATATGCGGCAGAGCCGCTCGTAAGGCATGTTTCCTCTTTCAGTGTTCCGGTACTTGACTATAAAGATGATATGATCGGCTGCATTACGATTGTTGGGTTCACCCAGCTCATTCCCAGCTCACATGAAAGTGACATGAGCTCTTTCGTTATTGAACAGGCCTTCGAACTTTCAGAATGCTTTGGCTGGCAAAAAAAGAGCTAAGCGTTTTTTCGCCGGGTGATTCTCCCGGTCATCGGGACACTTTTCTTTTGGGCCCAATAATAAACAGACAGTCCCGTGAAAATATAGATGGAACTGACGATATAAATGGTTCCCAGTTCCATCGTCCCTGCCAACGCCCCGGCTATGATTGAGCCTCCGCCAATGCCGATGTCGAAAACGGATAAAAAAGTGGCAGTTGCCACCGATCGGCGCTTCGGATCGACGCTTTGGATCGCCACCGTTTGAAAGCTGGAAAAAAGTGTTCCCCATCCAACACCAATCAATCCCGCGGCAATGAAAAACAAGGCAGCCCCGTGCGACATCCCCAAACAAAACATGCCCATGCCGAATAACACGATGGCCGGAAAGATGATCCAGTTTGCACCGTATTGATCATACCATCTCCCTGTAAACGGGCGGGACAAAATAAGAACAAAGGCATAAACAGCAAAAAAGAAACTCGATTCAACCGCCAATCCCCTTTCAGCAGCAAAAACCGCCATGAAAGACAAAACGGTCGAATAAGCAAGGGCAAAATAGGCACTTGTAATGGAAATGGGAATGGCCCGCCTTTCGAATACCGCCTGTTTCTTCTCCCCGGGGATAAAGGTCCCCTCTTTCGCCAATTTTGTTCCTACGCCCAGCATGAATGCCGCAAAAGAAAAAAATGCGCCTGTCCAAAATAGGGCGTTAATATCCAGTTCCCGGAAAATCGTCAGCCCAATAAATGGCCCGGCAACAATGGCCAGGTTGTTTGACATGACAAAGTAACCCATGCCCTCGCCTTTTCTCGTTTCCGGCACTACATCCGCTATAATCGTCCCCGTAATCGTGGTGGCCATCCCGAAACCAATCCCATGAATAAATCGTAAAACAAGCAAGGATTCCACTGAATGCAAAAAACTGTATGCAAAAGAGCAAGCTGCAAACATGGTTAACGAGAGGATAAGAATAAATTTTTGGCCAAACCTTTCAATCCACGGACCCAAAAATGGCCTGATCACGATAGCCGCCCCCAGAAAAACCGCGTTTACCAAGCCTGCCGCAGTACCGGTTGCACCGTAATACTTAATTGTGGCCGAAGGCAGCGTTACAAGTAATCCATAATAGGTAATAAAAAGAAAAAGGTTTGCGACCGAAACAAAAATAAAGCTCCTCGTCCATAACGCTTCTTTTTTCAAAGAGAATTCCCCCTCCCGATTTATATTTTGAAGTGATGAATTTTTGCAAAAGTTCCATATAGAAGAACTGTATGGTTTTTAAAAGCGCTTTCCCGCAATAACATAAACTTAATAACGGCTATTTCAGAAAGGAGAAAATTTTCATGTCCAGCACTGGTTATCCTGTCTACGAATTTCATACATCCCTTGAAAACTATCAATTGCACAAGCTGAATCAAATGCTCGTTTTTCTTTTACAGGAAAATGAATTTTACCGAAACAAATTAGCCGGAATCACATTGCCGCTTCTGTCTCGGGAAGAAATGTCGCGGCTTCCTTTTACGACCAAGCAAGAACTGGTAGATGACCAAAAGCAATTCCCTCCTTATGGGAAAAACCACACATATCCTTTGAAGAGCTATTCACGGTACCACCAAACATCCGGTACTTCCGGCAAGCCGCTTAAAGTGCTCGACACAAAAGAAAGCTGGGAATGGTGGGAAACATGTTGGGAAGAAGTGTTCCGTTCAAGCGGCGTCAATCAAAATGACACCGTTTTCCTGGCCTTCTCTTTCGGTCCCTTTATCGGCTTTTGGGGCGGTTTTGAAGCTGCGAAAAAAATCGGCGCCTTTGTCATTGCGGCCGGAAGCCAAACATCGAAAGAAAGATTGGCCACGATGATGGAAAACAACGCGACGGCATTGCTGTGCACGCCCAGCTACGCCCTTCATTTAGCCGAAGTTGCCGAAGAAATGAACCTGGATCTTCCAAATTCATCAATAAAAAAAATCATTACCGCCGGAGAACCGGGCGGATCCGTACCATCCATCCGCCGGCAAATCGAAACCGCATGGGGAGCAAAACTTTACGACCATGTGGGCATGACAGAAATGGGCGCTTACGGTTATTCATGCCGGGAACAAAACGGTATTCACGTGAATGAAGCGCAGTTTATTGCCGAAATTATCAATACGGATACACATGAACCTGCCAAGCACGGTGAAAAAGGTGAACTCGTATTGACGAACCTGGGCCGTTACGGATATCCGCTCGTCAGATACAGAACAGGGGATATCGTCATCAACCACCGGGAAAAATGCCCGTGCGGAAATCATTTTCGATTCCTGCCGGGCGGTATTATCGGCCGTGCCGATGATATGGTAGTCATTCGCGGCATCAACATTTATCCATCCTCCATCGAAGCCATCGTCCGGGAATATTCCGAAATTAAAGAATTCCGCATTGTGTATTATACAAGCGGGGACATGGATCAAATCAAAGTACAAATCGAAACAACAGATGCCCGTGCCGAAAAGAAACTTTCCACCCAGCTGCGCGAACGGATTGGACTTCGTATCGAAACGGAGATCGTCGAAGCTGGTTCGTTGCCCCGCTTTTCCATGAAAGCAAGACGCGTGGTGGATGAACGGAACAACAAAGTGACAATGTAAATGTAAGTGTGGAAAAAGCTGTCCGGATGTTCATCCGGAACAGCTTTTTTATGTTATAAAAGGTATATGACATTCCCTTCCGGTCCAAGCGGAACATGTCCTGATTCAAGCATGTCAAGCAATGGCGCGAATAGCTCCGCTTCTCCCGCAATTTCAGCCGTTGCAGCCAATATCGCAATATACATGGCGTGCCCCGTTAAAAAGTTGATGGCCTTTTCTTCTTGAAATACTTGAAATGCCCCATCAAATGCAAAGTGGAATACAAATTCGGGCAATGTATCCACGGCCGTTTCGAGCAAATGCCTCTGCTCCAATTCATCCACTTTCTTTTTTAATGTATCAGGAAGTACACTGAGCACTTCCCATAACTTACTCCCCTCAAAGCGAAGCTTGCTGATCGTATCTGCTGCTTCTTCTTTGGAAATCCATACGATCTCGTATTCGGATACATTTATATTTCTCATAAAACGTCGAAATAGTTCTTCGGCTTTTTTATCTTCCTTGCCTGCATTTTTGTACCAGGGTATGTTTGACAGTCTTTCTGCCAGACCATTGATCGACTGGGCTTTTATTCCAAATTGGTCTTGATTGAGCATAACAGCCATTTTTCATCCTCCTTTTGGCTTTTATCACATTTAATATTTAGTTGTCAACTCAGGAGGCCCGAATTTCGGTCCATATGGTCCTTCATCAAGCCAACGGCCCAGTCTTGGCACTATGGAGACTAGTGAAGCGGCAAGTTCGCGCTTCATATTCATTTCCGGAGAATCTCCCTGCAGATGATGCAAAGCGGTTGTGGAAGCATCCCGGTTCCATTTCGCCGCAATTCTTCGTTCATTGGCCGCTGCCAAAATCGCCTCTCTTCTTGCTTCTTCGTTTCCTGCCTGAAGAGCTTTTTCAATCCCGCGCACGGCAATCAAGGCATCAGGAACACCCGAATTTAATCCGCGTGCACCAAATGGGGCAAACAAGTGGGCTGCTTCCCCGGCCAAAAGGACACGGCAGTTTTCATCTGTAAACGAATTGGCCACCACTTGATGGAAACGATAGCTGGACACCCAAGTAATTCTATCTGCATATTTTGGGTCCATGACTTTAGGAATCCAGTTTTTGACCCCTTCCAAGCTTGTGAATTCATCCACATCGTCATCTTTTAACAACTGTAAATCCACCCGCCAGCCGCCTTTGAACGGAACATGCATGACATTGCGATATCCCATGGCTGGATGCTGATAGTGGAATACCCTTTCAATCGGAAGCGGATCGTTCTCATCTTCTTCCAGGTCAACGACTAAGAAAGTGTCATGCGTACGCGGCCCTTCAAATATCAAACCGGCCTGCTCCCTTACGACAGAGCGGGCACCGTCACAGCCAATCACATATTTCGCTTCCCACTGGCTTCCAGATGCAGTTGTAATGGAAACACCATCATTTTGGATGTCCACTTTTTCAACAGGCTCGCCCCAAACAATTTTTACCCCTGCCTCCATACATGCATTGTATAAATATTTTTCAATTTCATGCTGGTGGAGAGAAGTAAAGTGGGGCAGTTTGTTGGGATCCTGGTTGTCTGTAAAGCCATAATTGCGGACATATACTTCTTTTCCACGGTAGAGCGTCCGCTTGATTGGCCAAATCACACCATTTTTCGCCAATTCAAAGCCCAGCCCTTCGGACGTTTCCTCAAGTAACTTCAATGTCGCACTATGAAGATAAATCGCGCGGCTTCCAGGCCTTGGATGGTCTTTCGGATTGGCTTCTATTACTACACATGAAATTCCTTTCTTCTGCAGCGCCAAGCCGGCTGTAAGCCCGACAGGACCTGCACCGACCACAATCACGTCACATTGGTTAACTGTCATGTTTTTGCACTCCTTTATGTTTTAAGAACGTTGTTAAGTTGATTATAGCCGGGACAGCGGTTACAATATAGCGGATTGTTCCTGCATGCGGAACTAAAAATAAAAATAAAATGTTTTTGGGAAAAAAGTGTAATAAATGTTACAATGGTGAGTGTTATGAAGAAAAAGGTGGTACTTTTATGTCAAATCAGGATCATCCGCCCAAAATTCAATCACTTTTGGTGGGCTTTTCGATCATTGATCTCGTTGCCAAAAGCGCTCATCCCATCAAATTCAATGATATACATCACTATACGAAAATATCGAAAAGCAACTTATACAAATATTTAAATACCCTCACATCTCTTCAGGTTTTGCACCGCGATCCGGAAACTGGCCTTTACTCGGGAGGACCGGCATTAATTCAGTACGGAATGGCGACAGTGAACCGGGAAAACATCATTGATAAGGTGAATCCGTACCTGGAAGAAATCAATCTTTTATCAAAAGAAACAACCTTGCTCGCAGTATGGACTCATAACGGGCCGATGATTGTGAAAATGATCTACAGCAGGGCCGGCTTGAATTTGGGCGGGCAATTGGGAACCATCCTGCCCATTAACTCTGCCGCCGGAAAGCTGTTTGCTGCTTTTAAGTCCGGTCCTCTCGTGGAAAACTGGATGGCCGAATCGACAGAGTCATTGCCTGCTGAAACGGTACATGAGCTTCAAAACGATTTTCAGTACATCAGAAAGGACGGCATTGCTTTTGCCCATGAAGCGCTTGCCCCTTCCGTCGCTTCGGCCGCGATTCCAATCTTCAATTATGAACAGGAAATCATCGGGGCTGTCATCATTGTAGGATTCAGGGAAACCATCCCGGCAAAACCCGAAGATGAAATGAGCATTGAATTGCTGAAAAAAAGCCGTCAGATCTCCGAACTGTTCGGCTTTTCCGGCTTGCTGAACAGTGATCGGCAGAAATAAAACGATCCCCTGTTTGAAGACATTCCTTCTTCAAAAAGGGGATCGTTTTTTACGTTCTCCGCATTGTTTGGGCCTCTGACCGCAGGGGTCCTTTGGCAATTTTCCCGGATGCCGTCGTTGGCAATTCGTTTCTAATTTCTAAATACTCGGGTATTTTATATATTGCAAAGCCCTTGTCAATCAAGTATTTTTTGATTTCGTCCAGCGTAAGCCTGTCACTGCTGTTTCGCAGCACGATAAAGGCGCATGCTTTTTCTCCAAGCCTTTCATCCGGTACACTCACTATGGCTGCCCGTTGGATTTTGGGATGGATATGCAGCGCGTCTTCGATTTCGGCGGCATGGTATTTTAAACCTCCCCGATTGATCGTATCTTTTGTCCGCCCCAAGAAGTATACATAGCCGTCCTCATCCAGGTACCCTTGGTCGCCTGTTAAAAAATATCCGTCATCTGTAAACGCCAGCTTTGTCTGATTCGGATTTTTATAATACTCCTTGAATAGGCAGTCGCCTTTAAAAGCAATTTCTCCTCTTTCTCCAGGGGGCAAGACTTCATGGGATTCGTTCACGATGACTATTTTTCCGGTCGGACTGGCCCGTCCAACTGTTTCCCATGTCCTTTCCGGGGGATCTTCCGGCCTCGTAAATGTTCCGGCGCAAACCTCCGTCATCCCCCATTGCGCCACGACATTGCAGCCCAGCTTGTCTCGAAGATCTTTGACGAGCTGGGACGGTATTTTCGTACCCCCGGTTAAAATAAGGCGAAGGTTAGTCTTTTCTGCTTGTTCTTCATTAATGTTGTGTAAAATATCCAATAAATGGGCTGGAGCGGCAATTAAAAAGCTGACTTGTTCCTGCTGGATGATGTCTATCACATTTTCCGCTTTATATGTTTTGGCCAGGTAATGCACAGCGCCCGCTTGCAGCGTTAACATGATCATCGGCAAAGAAAACATATGGGATAGGGGAGTTAAACTAAGCAGTGTATCATCATTCGTCAAACCGTATTCCTTTACGTTCAGCAAATGGGTTGCCACAAAGGTACGCGACGTATGAAGAACTGCTTTTGGGTTTGATTCCGTTCCGGACGTGAACATGATTAAAATCGGATCATCCGGCAGCGGCCTTTGTGCTGCGACGTCAAAGCTTCCCGTTGGATCTTTTTCCAAAAGAGTGGAAAAAGAGATGCTTTCCTTGTTTTGGCGGTTTCCGGTGACAATCACTTTGCTTAAATGCGGCAATTCTTCTTTTAATTCGTGGGCAAGCCCTTCATGATCAAATTTTTTCTGATCACCCATGACGATAAGTGCTTTTGTATCACAAATCTTAAGCATATAAGAAAGCTCCTGGCGGCGGTAATTCGGACTGAGCGGGTTAAAAACAAGGCCTATGAGGCCTGCCGCCAAATGGGTAACAGCAAATTCGAAACTGTTTCCCATTTGGACAGCCAAAACATCGCCTTTCTGCAGGCCCATGGCAAGAAAATGTTTGGCCAGGCGCTCCGCAAGCATTTTTATTTCTTGAAACGATACTTCTCTTTTTCCGTCTTTGAATGCGACTTTGCTGCCATACTCTTTCGCTGCTCTTTCCAAAAGTTCGTGAATGGCTGCCGGTAAACGCGATGTTTTCAACATGTTACCCTCCATTCCCTAAATGGTCTTGACTACACCGAATGCTTCCTGCACTTCTTCCGGAATAGAGACCGCTTTTGGCCGGCCGCTTTCAATGGAAGTCCAGGCCCTCACCTCGTAGCCCTCGGCAACAACTTTACCCCCTCTTTTAAATACATGCTCCACCTTGAACACCTTGTCTTTCATTTCAATGACTTGTGAGTGAACTTCAACTTGATCTTCAAAAAATAAAGGGGTTTTAAATTGGCAAAACGTCTCCAACAACGGCAAAATAATATTTCTTTCTTTTTGAAGCCTGGAAACCGGCATGAACGCCGCTCCGACCAATTCATGGGCGGCCTGGTCCATCCATCTATAAAAATTTGGATAAAACACGATTCCTGCAGCATCTGTATCGCCAAAAGCCACTTTGATTCTGTGTATATTTTTCATTGCTGTTTCTTCTCCTCTTCTGCATGCTTAACATCTACTGTAAACCGGCCAATTTGTTCAATCTGAATGGTCACCCGGTCCCCTGCTTCGATTGGCCCCACCCCATCCGGCGTTCCTGTGGCAATAATATCCCCCGGAAGAAGCGTCATATTTTGGCAAGCCACTTCGAAACATTTGTAACAATCATATATAAGATGCTTTGTGGAGCCATCCTGCCTTAATGCGTCATTCACCCAGAGCTTCATCTGCAAATCGTTCGGGTTTTCTATTTCGTCGGCCGTCACAATCCAGGGGCCGATCGGCGTAAACGTATCGAAAGATTTTCGCCACGTCCTTTCTTCGCTGCCCCGGATGGAAATATCCAGTAAAGCAAAATAGCCGAATATATAATCTTTGGCATCTCCCGCTTTCACATTTTTCGCTTTTTTTCCGACAACGTATCCAAGCTCCGCTTCATGATCCGTTCTCCTGTCCTTGAAGGGAAGAATGATCGGATCCATCGGACCTGACAGTGATTCGGGCGACTTCAAAAATAAATTCAGTTCCTCAATCGTCCGGGGAGCATTGTCAAACATCTTGTTCATTTCTTCTTGATGGCTTTTATAGTTGACTGGTGCCGCCCAAATCTTTCTTGTGCTTGGAACAGGCGGCTTTAAAAATACGTCAGATAACGGATAGGATGTTCCGGTTTCTGCCTGCTTTTGAATTCTTTCTTTTAAATCGCAGTAATTTTCCACAAGGTGAAGAAATGATGCTTCCGGGTTATGTGCATCCCATCCGGCTGCATCCGAGACATCTACGACTTGATCACCTTGTACTACCCCCAGTAAATCCTCATTAAAAATGGCAATTTTCACAGACCTCTATCCCCCCTTATGCATTCGTGTATGGCGTAAATGTGGATGTAACTGATTGCCGTCCGCCGTTTTCTTTGTATGACTCGCCGAATTCCAATTCAAGCTTTTCCATGACCGGCTTATCATTAAATGAGAATAAAAATACATCTCCTTCTCCAGTATTGACATGCTCATGATAACTCCATGGCGGCAAAATGAAAAAGTCCCCTTTTTCCCATTCAAATTTTTGGCCGTCAATAACCGTATACCCGCTCCCCTCAAGTACGTGGTAAATGGCGCTGTGAACATGGCGATGGGCTTTTGTGTGCTTGCCGGATGGGAGCTTTTGCATCATCGTGCCAATCCTTGAATCCGCAGATCCCCCTGTGGCCGGGTTTATATATTCAATGGCGAATGCATCATATTCGTCATAATCTTCCATATCCATTTCATTGAGCAAATATTTCACCCGTTCGAACTTATAGCCGAATATTGGAGATGGGTAGCCAGGTTTGACAGTTTCATTCAGCTTTTTAAAAGAGCCTTTGGAAAATTGTTCGGCTGAATAATGTTCAAGTGGAATTTCAGGATAAGATTCTTCCTCATATGGCTCAAAGAAGGAAGCTGCAAGCGTTCTCACAAGGCCGACATCCAGGCCGTCCAGCCAAAACATCGGTTCGGTGCCCTCATGTTTATGTTCATGCCATGTCCAGGCCGGCGTTAATATCATATCCCCGCGTTCCATGAAGATCTTTTGTCCATTAACTGCTGTATAAGCCCCGTCTCCTTCAATAATAAATCGAATGGCTGATTGCGAATGATGGTGTGATGGAGCGCTTTCACCGGGAAGGAGCAATTGAATGCCGGCATATAATGTATGCGTTCCATAACCGACGAGCCCTCTTTCCAGCAAACTCGGATTTTGCAAATAAACGACCCGCCGTTCTGCATCTTTGCCGGGCTCAAGCATTTTTCCAGACTGAATTGCGTATTCACGGATTGTTTTCCATTTCCACAAATACGGTTTGACATCATGTACCGGTTCTTTTGTGACCATGTGGCCAAGATCATGCCATAATGGGCCAAGATGATCCTTTTTCATATTTTCATAGTACCTGTCCAGCTCTTCTTTTGTAAACACCGCTTTTTCCGCCATGTGGAACACCCCTTATTTTTTCAAAATGGATAACTTAGTTACCTAAATAGATAATAACATGGATATTCCGATTGTCAATTATCCATTTTCTTATTTTTCAATCTATCTGGGGTTAAGAACAAGGAAGCACCAAAACTAAAAATTTTCTGTTCTTACTGGCACTCCCTGTATTCCTATAAACAGGCGGAAAACAATAACGCAAGAATTACAGGATGTGTGGTACCTGAAAAAAAAAGAGACCAGTCCAATTAAACAAAGACAACCTCTCTTTCCTCAGTTTCGTAATTGTCCTTTTAATTCCAAAACTTCTTCCAGACTTAGTTTGGTCAGTTTTGCCACCTGTTCGTCTGTAAAGTTTTCCTTTAGAAGCTCGATTGCCAAGCGTTGTCTTTCCTCCATTCTTCCTTTTTCCATCCCTTCCTTCTTCCCTTCTTCTTTCCATTTCTCCCACATGTCCGCCAATGTCGGCAATTTCATAAATTCCTCTGAACGCAACATCTGAGCCGCCTCCTTTGAAACAATTGGTTGGATGTCTTCCCTTAGTTTCCGTGCAAATTGATCCGGAAGCTCCAAAATGGATTCAATGAAATAAAATAGTGCCGATACGTATTGAGATCTTCCTGCATGCCCGTTCTCTGCCTTTTTTAATATATTTCACAACAATTCACGCTTAAACCGGTAACCTCTTTCCACGCAATCAGTTTTTTTCCACAGGCCGTCATAATCCGGCGATGCGGCACCAAATTCCATAGGTTCACATACAGCAGTATTCAGCATTATTTTATGACAGCCTTTATTAATATTTAAATCCGAATATTAAATCAATTATCCGAATACGAACAAACGTTTCAAGGAGACTATAAAATATTTCTGTCAAAAAGTTTCCCGGTTCAAAAAATACGCCGGCAATGTCCAGTTTGCCAGCGCTTCTTTTGCGGTATTAACGTTCGAATGTTTTTCGAAAAAATGCTTCGATTGTATGAAAAATCAAGCACGAAATTTCTTCAGCAGATACTTCTATTCCATTATGAGAGGAACGGTATTTCACCGACCGCGGCCCCGCATCGTCCAAATTCGTGCGATTAAAAAATCCATGCCCAAGGCCTTCAATCAAATACAGTGATACATCATTCCCTTTCTCAACCATGGCTTCATATAACAATTCACTTTGCTGTGCCGGAACGGCAACATCGCTTAAACCATGCATAATCAAAAATGGCGGCAGCCCCTGTTTCACATATGTAACCGGATTGGCTTTACGTACAAGGTCAGGACATGTTTCGATTGGTGCCCCTATAAATAACGACTCAAATGAATCCGGATCAGAGCTTTTTTTATCAGCTGAAATTTGCACGGATTCCGGATCTCCTTCAATGATGCCATTTACACCCTTTTGTTCATCAATTTTCAGAAAATCAACAGGTCCATAGCCAACCGCTACAGCCTGTACTTCACTTGACCATTCCTCGTATTCGGGGGTTTCACCCAGAAAAAGACTAGAACCAGTGGCTGCTGCAAAAGCAGTGAGATGGCCGCCAGCCGAAGATCCCCAGAGGCCGATTTTTTTACGATTAATCCCGTACTCCTCTGCGATAGATTTTACCCATCTAATCGCTGTTTTCACATCATGGATTGGGGCTGGAAAGGTTGCTTCACCACTTAAACGGTAATCAATACTCACCATTGCATAACCGTAACTTGCGAAGTATTTTGAAAAATCGGGACCTAACTTACGATCTCCAAATCGCCACCCGCCCCCATGAAGCCAGATAATGACAGGCACAGGTCTATTCCGATTTTTGGGTAAATATAAATCTGCTAATAGCTCCCTTCCGTTTGGGGAAGCATAAACTAGATCAGAAATGATGTCAATTTCGTAACTTGTGTTGTTTTTTAATAGGTGACTATTTTCAGCCATTAATGGTCTCCTTATCATCTGTTGTTGGCTCCTCTTTAGCGGGAGGTCCTCCAAGTGGAACTAAATCAAGCTTATCTAAATTAGCCAGGACCCGATCAAAACGGAATGCATACGGTTCTGCCGGGAAGATATGATCTTCATACACATCGCCAAGCGTATGGAAAAATGGTTCAAATAAGCCCGTTGCCAAGAAGCCAACCATTTTTGTATAGTGGGAATCAAAGCGATAAGCATGAACCGTATTGGCTGGACAATGAAGAAAATCTCCAGGGTGAAGGACAACTTCTTCTCCATTTGCCCATATAGTTACTTGACCTTCAAGGGCGAAGAAGAACTCTGTATGCTTTTGATGATAATGTTCCGGAATTTTCTCCCCTTTTGGCCCTTCTGTAACTACCGTAATAAAATCACAATTGGTATTGGCCTGCGAAGTGATGACTGAGTGAAGCTGGTCTGCCGTTACCAGGCGGACACCTTCGCCTGTTTCAAGGACATATGGTGAAACATCTCCGGGGACCACAGCGTTTTCGACGATTTGTGGTGCTCCGTCCACTTGGTGATCAAAGAGAAAGGAAACATCTGCCACATTTGCCGCTGCTGCAAAATCCTCTCCGGAAAGTTCATTTATCGCTTTTTGAGGATGTACAAATTTGTCATATGGCTTTCCGATTGCTGAATAAAGACTGGAGACTTCCCCTTTTGAAGTAACGGACAAAAATTGTGTTCGATGGCTTTGCATCGTATAACCATGGACGGTACCTGCCGGAATAAAAGCATAGTTTCCATCAGTCAACAGATATTTCTTATCTTCAATTACTACTTCCAGCTTGCCATGCAACACATAAATGCCCTCATGACTCTTGGCATGTTTATGAGCCGGAAATGCATCCCCTTTCCCCCCGGATAGAATCACTAGCTCTACTAAATTCTCCGTACTTGTTCCATTAGCTATAATCGTAGCAAGCTGCCTGCCGAAAACGTATCGATCACCTTCACCACTTCTGATCAAATAAGGTATTTTTTGATCAGGCAATTTGTTCACTAAAAGGCTCATATCTATTCCCCCTCTAAATGTTTCAAACTCCAAAACTATCGGGTTGCCAATAAGGAAAGCGCTTACTATATATTCTTATTATAGAGCAGCTTGTCCTTGGTTTAAAATACAAAAAATTGTTAACAGTAATACCTTTTAGATATTTTTTCTGTCACTGTAACAGGAGGACTGTCCCAACGTCCCAGTTATATAATTACCTCGATATTTTCGAAATTTGCGGCCGCTGCAATTGCAACGACTAACACAGGTGCAATAGCATTTCCGATTAATTGGACCCACTCGTTCATTTCTCTCGCTTTAAATGCAACAAGATTCCTGTTGCATTTTAATGGGACTGCTCCCCCACATATCTCCCTCATTGTCCTGTGGCAAGCGCTTACTATTTCGTCAATTATATGGTAATATTGCTAGTAAGAGAAATATAAAAAAGAGTTTACAGCAATATACTTTTTATATTCAAAAAATTCGGTAAAACGAATTCACTCTATTATAATTTTATTGAAAGGAGCTATTGCCCGATGGATCTGAAACAATTGCGATACTTTGTTTCCGTTGCGGAAAACTTAAGCTTTACGGATGCGGCCGCCGAACATTTTGTTGCCCAATCGGCAATTAGCAAGCAGATTTCCAATCTTGAAGAGCTTATAGGTGTTCAATTGTTTGTAAGAAATAAACGGTCCGTCCAATTAACAACAGCCGGAACCCATCTATTTAAAGAAGCTCGAGGCGTTATAGCTCATTATGAACGAGCCTTAAAAAAAGCCCGGCTTGCTGGTAAGGGTATATCGGGAACAATTAAAATTGGTTTTTTAGGACATGAAAGATCTTTCTTACCAAAATTAATTCACCAATTCAATAAAAAGTTCCCCGAAATTGGAATCGAATTAACACAATATACACGAGCACTCTTAAATACATTCATTAAAAATGGGGATTTGGATATAGGGTTTACATTAGGGGTATCAATGGAAAAATTCCCAGAATTAAAATGGAGGAAAATTTCCAATATGCCTATTAATATTGTCATGCCGAAAGAGCACCCGCTTGCAAAACAAGAAAAAATTAGTATTCACGCTTTATCCTCTGAACCAATGATTGTTATTAGTCAAAAAGTTTCTCCGGACGGCTATCGACATATCACCGACACATTTGCTAAATACGGGTATATTCCAAATATCGTCCAAGAATGCTCTTGTTACGAAACGGTCTTACTCATGATTGAAGCAGGTGTGGGGATTTCCATGCTTCCCAGAACAATTGCTGCACCCTCTCCAACTCTCAGATTTATGGAACTGGAAGAAACCATTGATGATACGGATTTCATCATTGCTTGGAACAAAAATAACCACAACCCACTAATACACCTTTTTATGAAAGAATTAGAAGCTTTCTCGAAAAACAGCCGCTTAAGCTTACTCATGCAGCAGTCCCATTAAAATACCTAAAAAAGACGTGACATGGATTCTCCATGTCTATGAAAATTTTCGGCTCTTCAAGGAGGATGTTTTCATTGGCAACATTTAAAACAGCAGATTTATGTGACATTTAGAACATCTGCAAATATGCAGATCGATTTTCGCCTTTTTGGAAAAAGCCGGCATTTTCCGGAAAAATTGAAAGAGTGAAGGGTGTGGAATTAGAGGCCAAAGAAAAGAGAGAATTTCGCCGCATCTTAAACAAACAGAATAGGATCTTCGAACGCGTCCGCCACCATTACCCCTTGCTAAAGCAGCTTCGCTGTGGCTCAGGACAAATCTGAAAAACAGGAACATACTAAAAATAAAAATAGGATTAAGAAGGGAATTAAGTACAGGCTAGAAGGCAAAGAAAAAAACCGGAAAGTAGAACCTACGTGTTTCACTTGTGACAGTTGGGAAACACATGCTGACCCACGCATAAAGATGGTGGAAGCTCCTTTAGACGGAACATGAAAACCTACGGATATTAGTATGCTCACCGTCGTAGAGTGATTTTTGCCTTCGTGCCGTGTAATTTAACGGTTTGTAAATCCGATGAATAGAGAACAGATAAAAAGCACCATCATCCTGCAAAAAAAGATAAATGATTGCTCTCAGCTTAATATTGTCTAGCGGAATTTTGTGGTAGAAGAACTTTATATTTTCGTTCATATCAGTAAAACTTCAATCAGTAGGGGTTTTCTTTCATCCCCCACTTAAAGTTGAGGTATTACTGCCAGTCAATGCGGAATAAAAGTTTTAAAAAAAAAGCAGGTGAAGAACATCACTGCGTTTTCTTCACCTGCTTTTGTCATTTTTTCCCCTAAAAGCTGCTGGCAGATGTCGCCACTTCCAGGATATTGCGGGATAACGCTGCCATCCAAAGGAAAAGCAAACGAGAAACATGGAAAACCGGAAACTCGGTACTCATACAGCCTCACTTCTACTATTGTTTTATGGGGTTTTTAAAAAGCAAATTCTCTCGCTTTCGTCTGCACGGAAACC
Organism: Siminovitchia jepli; assembly: GCF_047228825.1. Lineage (NCBI taxonomy): Bacteria > Bacillati > Bacillota > Bacilli > Caryophanales > Bacillaceae > Siminovitchia > Siminovitchia jepli. The sequence continues at coordinate 42,533 of NZ_JBFEGN010000004.1, read as the reverse complement.
CATTTTGTTGTCGTGAATTCATCCACGACCCACGGGTTGCCGAATCGGCCCAGTCCGCTCGCTTTTGTCCCGCCAAACGGAATGTTGGGCGCATCATTTACGGTCTGGTCGTTGATGTGGGTCATACCGGCATCCAGCTGCAGCGCATACCGTTCCCCTTTTTCCAAATCACTTGTAAAAATGGCAGAGCTTAATCCGTGATCCGTTTCTCCGGCTATTTTAATCGCTTCATCATCTGTTTCTGCTTTGATGATCAGGGCAATAGGACCGAATAATTCCGTCTGGGCAATTTCGCTGTCATTTTTTACATCGGCAAATATATAAGGACTCATTACGTTGCCTTCTATTTTACCTTCCAGGACTGTCCTGGCTCCTTCTTTTTTGGCCAACTTCACGTAGCCTGCCGCTTTTCTCAATTGCTGCTTATTAATAAGCGGCCCAATGACCGTTTTAGGATCTTGTGGGTCCCCGCACGGCAGCTCCTTCGTCCTGGCTGCAAATTTTTCCACAAACTCGTCGTATTTATCTTTGTGGACGATGATTCGGTTAATAATCATGCAAATTTGGCCCTGGTGTATATATTTACCGAAGATCGCCGCATTCACTGCCTGGTCCACGTCAGCATCCGACAGGACGACAAAGGGGCTGTTTCCGCCCAACTCCAGGGCAACCCGCTTCAGATTTCCTCCCGCAATGGAGCCGATATGGCGGCCAACGGCAGTTGAACCTGTAAAGCTGATGAGCTGGGTGATCGGATTGGTGAGCAGCTCATCCCCGATTTCTTCAATATCGGTCAGCACCATGTTGAACACACCGGCCGGAACCCCTGCATATTCAAAGGCTTTGGCCAGCACGACGCCGCCAGCCAGACCCACCTGGATATCCGGCTTATGGACAACCGCATTTCCAAGCGCGATGGCCGGAACGATCGTTCTGAGCGACAAATTAACCGGGAAGTTAAACGGCGAAATCGACGAAATGACGCCCAGGGGCAGACGATAAATTTTATTGATTTTGCCTTCCGGCCCACCGGGAACTTCCCTTACAGTTCCTACTTCATGCACGTAATTGAGCGCCTCCGCCATCACTTCCATTGCGAGATGATGTTCGACATTTGCCTTTAAGATCGTTCCGCCAGTTTCCCTGCTGATCAGCCGGACAATTTCCTCTTTATGTTCATTCATATACTCCATGGCTTTTTCAATCACTTGCCTGCGTTCTTCGACGGATGACCGGGCCCAGCTTTTCTGTGCGTTCCCGGCAATGTTAAAAACATCCTGCAATTGTGCCTTGGAAGCTATTTTTATTTCCGCAATCAATGAATCATCGTAGGGATTCACATTTTGATACGTTCTTCCGCTGTTTCCTTCCACCCACTCTCCGTTCATATAGCTTTTCGTCATCGTTTCAAAGTTTTGCATCTTCATTTCCTCCCCCTTATTTATAGCTGCGACAAAGAATCTAACATAAAGACTTGCTATTCACCTCTACATGGCGAATTTTAACGCAATGCAAGCCCTTACAAAGTAATGTGGTATATTACTTGCCATCTCCTAATGTCTTTCTATGAATACGTAAAAATATTTTTACTTTTCCATCTATTATATCATTTGTTGCATAAAAGCCAAGATTTAAATCACGACTACGAAACACTTGGCTTTGCTTGCACGCGCTGAACCGCTTTCTGGGAAATTCCCAAAACTAGCAGGAAGCTGGCTGCCATTAAAGCGCCATCCAGCAAAAGCGGTATGCCCCAGCTTCCTGTACTATCCCGAAGGACTCCCGATACAACAGGGCACAGCACGGCACCAATTTCTGAAATTAAGTTCATCATACCAAAAGCGGTCCCCCGTTGCTCGGCCGGGGCTAAATCTGCCAAAAGAGCGTGGGACACCGGCTGGAGAGCGAAGAAGAACAACCCTGAAATAAACAGAATGATCGACATCAGGACAGGATTATTGTTGCCTGTCATGACATACCCAGCGAAAATAAAAATGGAAATGGTCAACAATACGGTCAGAATGACTAATACATTTCGCCTCCCGTTTGGTTTGTCCACCAACTTGTCAGAGATTTTTCCTCCGAGCGGAAAGCCAATAATTCCGGCAAGGCCATTAAAAGAGGCCACAAGCGCAGCAGCCAGTAAGGCACCGCCGCCGAAATCCTGAACAATCGCCACTGACCAATATCCGTAAAACCATAAATGCCAAATCACCGGAATGAAAGAAAGGTACAGGAAAACAAGGTTTTTGTTAAAAAGAATGGGATGCACTTCTGACTTTTTCATTTTATAAACAACGAATATTAATAATGGACATAATGCAGTAAGAATAAATGCTATTCCGATATTTGATAACCCAAGTTTTGTTGAAGCAAAATAGATTCCCATAATAATGGCAAGAAAAATGGCTGCGTAAAGGACCATATGTGTAATAGCTTTCCCATATTCTTCCTTAATTCCAGGAGAGTTGGGATCTACCTTTTGTCCCGGAATGATGTTGGGCCTCATAAATTTAAAAATGAGAAAGGCACAAAACATGGTGAATATCCCACAGATGAGGAAAGGAGAGCGCCATGCCTCTTTTCCCATGAATGGTTCTGCTGCATTAATCAGCAGCGGCACACCAATTGTCGCAACTGTCAAACCAACGGATAATCCGGTAATGACGACACCCATGCCAAGTCCCACTTTTTCTGGCGGAGTATTGAAAACAATATATGATCTGTCATTTGAATAAAAAACACCTTCACCTAATCCGAGCAGGACCCTCATCAATACAAATACGACCAAACCGCCGATTACACCGGTCAGGAGCGTAACAACCCCTGCCCAGAAAATACTTAAAACAACAATCGTCCGATAACCAAATTTGTCGCCCAAATATCCTCCGGGCAACTGGTTCAACATAAAACCGGCAAAAAATAAACTGCCAATTAATCCGCCCAAGCCATGTGGATTTTCCACATTGGCCATGAACGAAACTTCGTTTTCAATCATCCAGGTAACAACCGGACCAGTTGCGACTCTATCTATATATGAAACGAACCACCCCAAAAATAACATGGCCCAAATCGTATGATACCGTTGCCATCCTTTTAATATCATGCGTGATCACTCCCATTTTTAATGAATAAGCCGCCTGCATGTATCATCAAATAAAAGGTTAGGGCGAGTGCTGGCAAAATGAAGCGATTTTTTAAAGAGAAGCGAAATCTTTTTTCTTAGCCATTTGCCCTTCTTCTTTTATTGAAGGTAAATAAACATCCAAAACCGCAGATCTTCCTGAACGAACTGCCTTCAACGCTTCCTGAAGAGCATTCTTTACATTTGCAGGATCTTCTACTTTCCTTGCATAGGCTCCCCCGGAGGCCTCGGCTATTTTGGAAAGATCAGCATGCGGGGTGAAGTCAACAAAAAACTCATTTGTCTCGTTCGCTATTCCTTCCGGATGAACCCCCAAAGTGGATAGTTTCGGAGATTTCCAGCCGCGATTATTGAAAATAACCGTTAAAAAAGGGGCATTATACCGCCTTGATATCCACTGAACGGTAGAGGGCACACTAAACATGTAAGACCCGTCACCAGTGAGGTTTATGACCGTTTTGGAAGGATCAGCCAGTTTTACTCCGATGGAAGCGCCGCCGTTCCAACCAAGGCCGCCAGCTCCGCTTCCCAATATCGATCCGGGCTCATTTCTGTTTAAATGTGTATAAGATGCTTGGTAATTAGAGATCAGTTCATTGATCACAACTGTATTTTCATCACATATTTCCCTGATACAAGCCAGCAAATATTCAGGAGTAATGTATTCTTCCTGATATTTTTCAGCATCTAACTGTTTTTTCTGCAATTGTTGATGGTATGTTTCCACCCATGCTCTTCTCTTCTCTATTTGTCCTTTGTCAAAAGTACTGTGAGAAAGAATATCATTTAATTGCTGTAGTGCAGTTTCCGCATCTGCAGCAAAAAACCGCTTGGATGGGATATACCAAAGAGGCATGCCTTCCTTCAATGGATCTTCGTCTATATAATAAATAATTGCATCTTTTGAAGGTTTATTCTTTAATGGAATCCACGGGACATCACTATCCAATACCAAAATAAAATCTGCCTCTGCAAGCAATTTGTTTTGTTTATCCGTGTTCCACTGATAGCCGCAATGAAGGGAGGAGTCGGCCGGAAAATTCATATGGCTGGGTACGGATTCCAGTACCGGAATGGCTATTTTTTCGCAAAACTTTACAAGTTCACCTACAGCACGTTTGTTTTTGCCCAAATATGACGTGACTACAAGCGGTCTTTTGGCTCTGTACAGATCCTCGATAATCGCTTTAGCATCCTTTGGCGGCAAAGCTCTTGGTGCAACGGGTTTCCACAGTTCATTGTTTATTGTCACAGGAACAGTTTCCTCTTCCATCACTTCCCGTGCGCCAACCAAATAGACCGGCCCCTGCGGGCTTGATTGGGCAATTTGAAATGCACGGTGAACCATTTGCTTTACATTTGTCCCTGTACGAATTTCATTGTCATACTTCGTGTAACCCCTTACAATTCCGCGTTGATCCGGAACATCTTGAATCCAGTGGATGAATTCATTTCTGCTTCCCAGTAATTCGCCTTCCTGTGTAAACGGTGAAGTGCCTGCAAATATTATTACAGGTATCCTTCCTTTCCAGGCGTTGTGAATGGCAGCTCCCAAATTTTGCGTTCCGCATTCCACATGGACGAGGACTGCCTGGGGCTTTCCTGTCACAAGTGCATAGCCGTGGGCAGCACTAAGAGCTACCATTTCGTGAGGACAGGTAATCACCTTTGGAAAATCCTTTCCTTTCTTTTTTGCTTCGGCCAATGCCTCGATAATCGCAGGATGATCACTGCCAAAGTTAGAAAAAACATAAGAAACTCCGGCTTCCTGAAGGGCTTCTAAAAATGCGGTACTTGTGGTGTATTTATTCAACTGGATCTCACCTTTCTATTTTCAGTTACTTTTCAAAACTTTTAATAAATACATTGTAATCGGACAATTTGAATAGTACAATACTATAACATCTATATGTTTAATAGTTTATATCTATAAGGTGGTGTTTTACTTGGAAATTCGGTTATTACAATATTTTTTGGCAGTAACGGAAGAGTTGCATTTTACAAAGGCTGCAGAAAGGCTTGGGATCAGCCAGCCAACATTGAGCCAGCAAATACGCCTGCTCGAAGAGCGATTGGACACAGTTCTCTTTCATCGTAATGGGAAGAAAATAGAATTAACGGAATCCGGCCATATTTTACTGACACATGTCAACCGAATTTTCTTTGAGTTGGACCAAGCCAAAACGGTCATTCAGGAACTGAAAGGGCTAAATCGGGGGCATCTGCGGATTGGTTGTTCGGGCAATCATTTGCTCTATTCACCGCTTTTATCATTTCATAAACAGCATCCGAATATTCATGTCTCTGTCTTTGACCTGGAAACTGAAAAAACGATTGAAAGACTGTTACACTCGGAATTCGATCTTGGGATTGTCTTTTTACCCGTCGAGCATTCGCAAATCGAAACGATCCCCTTATTTAAATCAAAACTGTCTATCGTTGCAGCAAACAACCATCCTTTAGTCCAAAAGGATACAGTACATGTGGAAGATTTGGCAAATTATCCGTTTTTCTCGCTTCCGAAACAATTTATCATCAGGCAGGCAATTGATTCTTTTTTTAAAAAGAAAGGATTGCAATTACAGCCTATTATCGAATTGTCAGATACCCATTCACTGATCAGGATGGCTATCTTAAATAACGGCATCACCATATTGCCCAAATTGTATACCACTTATGAAGAAAATCTCTCCATCAAAATCATTAATATGGCCGACCCCATGCCTATAATGGAAGTAGGGGCAATCTATCGGAAAGGAATGAGCTTTTCATCAGCAATTCAAGCTTTCCTTCACCACTTGGTGAATTTCTATGCGAAGCCTAAATCAATAAAAGAGTCTTTCTAAAAATCCCGCTGATTGAATAGGGAAGAAAATTGCGACAATCTTCCTGAAACTTTGTATACTTAAGGTAATCGGTTACAGAACTTATTTTTGAGGAGGAGAGGTACATTGGCGAATTTTAAAACGGCGGATTTGTGTGATGACCATTCGGAGCATGTCCAGGTATGCAAAATTGACTTTCACTCATATGGAAAAAAGGCCCGATTTTTCGGAAAAATTGAAACCGTGAAGGTCCATGAAGACAACGTCCTTTTTTTGCAGGCGCTGGAAAGTGTTCCTGAAAATGCTGTTGTCGTCGTTGATGGAGACGGCTCAAGGAATTGCGCTTTAATGGGGGATCGTTTGGCAGGCATCGCTGCTTCAAGGAGGCTTGCCGGAGTGATCATCAACGGCTGCGTCAGAGATTCAGCCGATCTGGCCAATATCAATATCGGGATATTTGCCCTTGGAACAACCCCTTTGAAGAGCAAAAAAGAAGGAAAGGGAGAACGCGGCGGCATGCTGGAATTTGGAGGAGTTACATGGAAACCGGGAGATTACGTTTATGCCGATGAGGACGGTGTGATCGTTTCCGGGCGGGAGCTTATAAGTACATAATCGCTTTAACCGGATAGAATTGATTGATATTTAAAATAATTGTGGGCAATCTCCTATAATTCTTCTATATTCATACTAATTGTTTGCAACGAGCTGTATAAAAATCAAAAAAGGACTGTTCCAGAAGTCTGTTTCATTGACTTCTGGGACAGTCTTGTTTTTATACAGTTGCACTCGCACCCGGCCTTCCCTTTTGAATATCCTTCCGCTGTTTTTGTATAAACCATATTGCGAGCATTATTCCGGCTCCGATTATATCCGAGATTGTTTCGGGAAAAATCATCATGATGCCGCCGATAAATAAGGCGATCCGTTCCCAGGGGAGTGTGTCACAAACATAATGGCCGATTATCGCACTGCTGACACCAATCATGCCAATAATGGCGCCGATGAATGCGATGATGAGACGAAGCGGGGTGACATCCACCAATACGAATATGGGGTTATAAATGAATATATACGGAATGATGAATGCCGCGATGGCGAGTTTTACGGCTGTTACACCAGTCTTAAACGGGTTGGCTCTCGCAATCCCTGCCCCGGCATATGCAGCCAGGCAGACCGGCGGCGTAATGTCAGCAACAATCCCAAAGTAAAACACAAACATGTGTACGGCAATGGGTGCAAGCCCGAATTCATTGATCAGGGCAGGCGCAGCTACGGTTGCCGTAACGACATAGTTGGCCGTTGTCGGCAGGCCCATTCCGAGAATGAGGCAGGCAATCATTGTAAAGATAAGAGCAAAAATCAAGTAACCACCCGATAAGGCAATGATTCCCGCTGCAAATTTTGCCCCCAGCCCTGTAATGCTGACCACCCCGGCGATAATGCCGGCAGTTGCCACTGCTGCAATCACAGGGAGTGCAACCCTCGCCCCTTGCTCCAACACATCAATGATGCTTCGGAAAGACAGCCGGGTATCTTTCCGCACTAAACTGACAACGAAAACGGCGGCGATCCCTAACATGGCGGCACGCTGTGGTGTAAATCCGGAAAGAATCGTGCCGATCATAAGGACTACCGGAATCAGCATATAGCCATTCCTAAACATCAAATCTTTGAATACAGGGAGCTGTGATTTAGGCAGACCAACGATCCCCAACCTTTTTGCCTCGAAATGAGTTCCAATGAAAATCCCGGTAAAGTATAAAACGGCCGGTATAGCTGCCGCCAGCATAATGGTGGAGTACGGCACCCCCAAATATTCCATCATAATGAAAGCTGCCGCTCCCATGATCGGAGGCATAATTTGCCCTCCCGTTGAAGCGGAGGCTTCCGTTGCACCAGCAAACTCGGGCGTAAAACCTGATTTTTTCATCATGGGAATTGTAAATGATCCCGATGCTACGGTATTACCAACGGAGCTTCCCGAAACCATTCCTTGAAGGGCACTTGCTACAACAGCCGTTTTTGCAGTCCCGCCCGTAAAGCGTCCTGTCAAGGAAAAAGCCAAATCATTAAAAAACTGGCCGATTTGTGTATGAATCAGCATCACTCCAAAAAATAAAAACAGAAAGATGAATTTTGCGGAAATTTGAACGGGTGTCCCGAATACCCCGCTTTCTTGATACCACAAATTGGGAGAAATCCGATCGACCGAAAAACCTGGATGGGATAAAATCGTTGTCGGGATGTATTTTCCAAAGATGGCGTATAAAATGGTTATGCTTGCCACTACAACAATCGGTACGCCAACTGTTCTTCGTGTAGCTTCCAGAACAAGAAGAATGCCAATGATCGATATAAGAATATCAATCATACTGTATCCTGTTATGCGGCTTTTTAGCAGGGGTTCGAAAAAAAATATTTTATGGTACGTTACATACATTGCCGCAAAAGCCAAAACGACATCATACCAGGGAACTTTTTTTTGAATTCGGTGCATGCCTTTTTTTGCCGGAAAAAGTAAAAAAATCATTCCAAGAGCTGTTCCCAAATGGATAGCCCCCTGTTTTTGGGAAGGCAACGTGCCGAAATATCCGGTATATAAATGGAAGACAGTTAAATATACGCCTAAAAACGTGACACCCCATCGCCATCTCCCGATTTGCTGCCTAAATTGACTTTCCCTATCATATTTTTCCAGAACTTTCTGAGCATCAGCTTGCGGGTTATGGTTCATTCAGTGATACACCACCTCTAAATGTGATCTATAGAAGGAAAGGAAGGAAAAGAGATGACTAGCTTTACATCATCTCTTTCATTTTATGAACGATTATTTTTTTAAATCCTCCAAGCTTTTAATGCCAGTTTTTTCGCGGGTCACAATTTGAATGACTTCAGGATAAATATGGCCGATAAACGCCGCATTTTCCACCTTGTTGCCTTTAAAATCGCCTTCTCCCTTCATTGCGGCCAGAGCCGGCACGTGTACAGTCATGCCCAGATCCATGTTATTATCCCGGATGCTGGACAGATTCTCTATGGATGCTCCTGTCTCTGTATTTGTAATATTGACACCATCCAAATGCTTGTTCCAAATATTGGCCATTTCACCACCGAGCGGGTAGTATGTACCGCCCTGGCTTCCCGTTCCCAAAATCAATTCTTTCTTCCTATCCGCTTTATCCGCCTTCACTTCCGCAACAGGATTATCCACCGTTAAACCTTGTTCTTCGTAATATTTTTTCGCACCGGGATGAATCGGCAGCCCTTCGGCACCTTCCAGTGCATTTTCAAGCGTCATGTGCACCGCCTGGGCGTGCGTATTTTCACTCGCCTTTTCAATCATCGTTTTAGCCAGCTCATAGCCGAGCTCCTCGTCAATGGTATTCGTATTTCCCATTAAAATGGCGTAGGCTGTCACAGTTTCGATATCTGAATCAAGGAAATCATACGTGTCCTTCGGAATGGTATATCTTTTATAACCGCTGTTTTCTTCAATATATTGAATGGCCTTATCAGAAAGTTCAAGCATTTTTACATCTCCTGCCGATGCTTGCAGGCTTTCAATGTTTCCGGCAGGCAGCCCCAAAATGCCGATGGAGACATCGATATTGCCATCCTGCACCCCATCCGCCGCATCGCCAAACCCTTCCTGGAACTCCTCATAATCCCCATCCTTTATGCCGTACGCTTTTAAAATCAATTTTGAAGTAGTATTCGTCTCACTGGCCGGCGGTCCTATCGCCACTCTTTTCTTGCCGCCCGCTCCCCCGCATGCTGCCAGGGCCAATAGTACCAGCAAAATGACGGCTATGAAACCAAATCTTTTTTTCAAATACATCCTTTATTCCCCCTCTACATTTAACAACTTTTGTTAGCGTTTTCAAAACCTTCCCAATAATAAAGTTATTCACGTATTAAGGGTTTTATTCCTTTAGACGTGTGTCTCCTGGATATAATACTATTATAACAAAATGACATTTATATAACAATGGAATATTCCGAATATTTTACTTAAAAGAAAAAGTGCCTCTCAAGCATCGGGAAGCACTTTTATAATAGTAAATCCGCCCCCAAATGATTGGCGGCGGACCTTCTTCATGAACCATGTCCTGGCAGTATGAATCATTCACCCTTCAAATAATTCTCCCTGGCCTGTTTACTCGCTGCACATATGCTATCCTTGTCAAGCGACAGTTCCATAAGACCGACCTGCTCCTCGTAGATATCTTCCGGTATTTGCGCTTTGATTTCATCTTCCAAAATGTGGTACACATGCAATCCAAGCGCCACCCCGGCCAGAGGCCCCGCATAGGTCGGGTCTCCAAGCGTTACGGTTTCGGCATAAATATCAACACTGTCTTCATCCGGGGATCCCAAGATCACCACAACGTTCTCGCTTCCATATTCTTCAGCAGCTTTTTTCAACTCTCCCTGGACCACCTGGTCCACCGCACCTGCTGCCGTTCAGACGAAGCACTGGGTATCTTTATAAATAACATCCACTCCGGCAGCTTTCAGGCATTCCTCAATGGCCGGTGCCGGCACCCCGTCTCTTTCTCCCAAAATGAACACTTTTTTCCCTTTCAATTCCATCGTTTTTCAGCCCTTTCTTTTTATGATTGAACAAGTGCAACTTCTTTGATCAGGTTTTCAATATCTTCTTTCGTTAAGTCACCACCGGAGATTCTTTTTACCTCTTCCCCATTTTTAAATACTAAAAACGCCGGAAGCCCCATTACACGGTGGTTGATGCAAAGCCTTCGATTTTGGGCACTGTTTAGTTTCACGATTTTCACTTTGCCGTCATAAGCTTGCGACAAGGCTTCCACGTCCGGCATCAGTTCCAGGCACGGCTGGCAGCTCGGCCCCCAAAAATCCACGATGACCGGCAGATCCGCCTGAAGCACTTCCGCTTCGAAGTTTTCTTTATTGACCTCGATCATACAGCTTTCCTCCCATCATTTTTTTCTATTAAAAATGACATGCCATCTGAAAGGTTTGTCATTTTTCCCAAAAATAGGCTTCCTTTCCCGACAAACATGGAATTGTCTATTTCTCCCTTCATGATCATGTCCCGCGCATGGCCCAAAAACGGAATGGCGGAGGCAATATGGCCCTGGGTGGGCGAAAACCCGGGCATCCCATGCTTTTCTTCGAAGGACTCCATTTCGGAGCGCTCCAATTCCTTTTTCATGACAGCCATGGCCGCAATCGTCCGGTAGCTTCCTCGCGGGACATTTCCGTTTCCATTGGGCTCTGTGACATCCGGGTTGTGGAGTTCCACGGCATATTTATCAATGTCCGTGATGTTAAGACCGATCTTTTCCAGCGGTTTGATAATTAAAGATTGATAGATGGCCTGATTGGAGGATCCTGCAGAAATATCATGCTTTCCAAATGCGTCCGTACGGATGACGGGACTTTTCCCGTCATCATCCCCGATGATAATACCGATCGCCCCCATGATGTCTTCTGTCACCGGCATGTTCTTTGAAAGGCTCCCGGCAAACTTCATTCCGAGTTTGGCCAGGCATCCGCCGCCGATCACCAATACATTTTTATAGATTCCGGCCTGGACAAAGGCTGAGGCCACACTGACCGCATGGGCCGGAGCACAGCAGAAGGATTTGATATCAGAACCTGTTGCATTGGCACATCCCGCATGTTCGGCAATGGATTTGGCCATGTTCCCGCCTCCGCGCTGATAGCGGTCACCTACTGCCTCCTCGTCACAGCCGATCACATAATCAATTTCTTCAGGCTTGACATCAAAGGCACGGAGCACATGGCGCATCGCCACAATCCCGGACGCTTTGTTGCTCAAGTTTTCAAGCAGTATATGCGCCGACAAGTTTTTATCCTCCTCGTGTCCCGTGAGGATCACCCCCACCAGTTCGTCTTTATTGATATAAAGCGGCAGGGAGTCGCCGCCGGCTATTTTTCTCTCGATCTCCTCTGCAGTTTCTCCAGTGCCCAGGGCTTTCAGATCCGCTTCGGTCACGAGCGGATGGTCGGCCCATTCTTTTTTCACCCGCTCCACAAAGTGTTCTTCCAAGAAGACGAGATTAAATTGATCCGCGATTTTCAGCCATCCGTAAAACTCCGTCTCCGGCAAGATTTCCCCCCACTCGCTGAAGCGGCTGGCATTCTCCACCTGGACATTCGTCCAGGGCCGTTCATACTCTTTGAGCTGTTCGGGCCTCATGTTTCCGATGAACACCTGGTTCGGGGGATAGGCCACCGCCTCCTCAAAGCTTCTTAAGCTCGACAAGATATCACCCAGCAGCTCCTTGTTTTTTTCTATCTCCCTCACCGGCTTGGAGCCGTACCGGACCAAACTCGGTGTATGAGTAATTACATAAGACGTTCCCTTAATAACCGGCCGCGCCATATTCCATTCCTGCCTTCCCGCTGATTTGTTCTTCCAGACTCTCTGCATATTGCTGGGCAGATAAAGCAGCAACACTTCCATCTCCAGTTGCCGTGATGATTTGCCGCAGCATTTTTTCATTGACATCCCCGGCGGAAAACACGCCGGCAACAGATGTCTTCATATTTTCATCCACGACGACATATCCATTTTCATTCGTAATCCCCAAATCCCTCACACAATCCGTAATCGGGTCCATGCCGATGTATATAAATACCCCGCCGCAAGGAAATTCTCTTGTTTCCCCGGTTTTGGTATGTTTGATACGCACACCGGAAACAAGGCCGTCCCCCAGGATCTCTTCCACTGTATGATCCCAAATAAATTCTATTTTTTCATTGTCAAAGGCCCGTTTTTGGATGATCTTTTGTGCCCTTAACTGATCCCGCCTATGGATAATTGTGACTTTTGAAGCAAAGCGTGTAAGAAACAATGCTTCCTCTACAGCGGAATCTCCGCCGCCCACAACCACAAGCTCCTGGTCGGCAAAGAACGCCCCGTCGCATACTGCACAGTAAGACACGCCAAAGCCGGCCAGTTCTTTCTCTCCGGGTATACCAAGCTCCCGATGTTTGGCACCAGTCGCCACGATGACGGACTTGGCCTTATATTCCCGGTCCCGTAAGGTGACCCGTTTCAATAAGCCATCGTCTTCAATCTTCAGGATCTCCCCCCGGGCAAATTCCGCCCCGAACTTTTGGGCATGGTCAAACATTTTTTGCGACAGCTCCGGGCCCAAAACGTTCTCAAATCCAGGATAATTCTCAATATCCTGTGTATTGGCCATTTGCCCGCCCGGCAGCCCTTTTTCTATCATCAGCGTTTTCATGTTGGCCCGGGATGTATACACCGCTGCAGTCATGCCGGCAGGCCCTGCACCTGCAATGATTACATCGTATATTTTTTCGGTCATCATGTCCCCACTTCCCTTCCCTAAATTTTTACCTCAAAGAGCGTTGGTTCCTCTATTGTTTGTGTCAAGGCTTCCAAGGCAACTTCGGTTCGATGTCTGCGCAGTTTTCTTTGCTGCTCGATCGGCGTATTGGGATCTCCAAGTGGGTAAGGGATGGAAATGGTAGGAACAACGCGGTTCGCTCCTACTGTTAATGCAATGGAGACAAGATTGGCCATCTGAACGATTGGAATCCCTGCCCGCTCAATTTCTTTTGTAATCGTTGCCCCGCAACGAGTACAAGTTCCTCAGGTAGAGGTTAGTATTACCGCCGATACGTTGGCATCAAGTAATTCCTGGGCAATTTCGGCCCCCATTCGGCTCGCTTCCGCTTGTGTAGTCCCCGTCCCTACCGTCGAATAGATATAATGATGAAGCTTGCCGATTCTCCCCTCTTTTTCCAACTCCCTGATTACATCCAGAGGTACAATTCTATTTGGGTCATCGTTTGCAGCTGTAGGATCAAATCCGGCATGAATCGTTTCCCATTCTCCTGCCGGTAGCGAGTCGATTCCCGAGACATCGTATTTTCCCCATTTGGTGGCAGATGCTGATTGTATTCGATCGGGATTGCCAAGAGGTACAATTCCGCCCGAACTTACCAGTGCAATCGTTGCTTTGCTCAGGTCCTTTACCGGGCTGGCAATCGACACCCGGTCGATGACAGGCATTGGCATTTCTGTCGTATATTCTTTGTTATATAATTTATTGATCAACATATTGACGGCCCGGTCTGCCCCGATTTCCCCGGATTCTTTGAACGCCTCCAACCGGATCCCTCTTGGAAGATAGCCTTCCTCACATGCCGGCTGCAATGCCTCATTTTGCAGCAGTTTTTTTGCAAAGCCCGCCATTTTCGGCATATCTTTTCTCATGGAAACCGCACTGTTGCCGCCCGGAAAAATATAAATATCTTTTCGGAACATTTCCGCTCCCGGATTTTCTGGATGCATGCTTGTAATAACGGGAACACCATAGCGCTCTTGCACTGCTTTGCATATTTCCCCGCATGCCGTTCCATATCGTCCGGCCATGAAAGCAGGCCCGGCTATGAAAATGTCAAACTCTTTATCTTCCAAAAACTGCAGAATCCGGTCTATAGCATCCCTTTTATGGGAACCAAAAAAGTTATCTCCGCAAATAATCGTGTGCGTGACTTCAGCGACAGGAGACAATAAGTTATTTAGAAGCATTCCCGGCCCAACTGTCCCTTCACGTATGACAGGTTCGAAATCGGCTTTGTCTTCTCCCCCTATCTGGCCGAAAAATTGGTTGATGTAATGAACCGCTTTCTTCATCCTTCTTTCACCTCACTTTAATACTCAACTACCGTCTTATGATAATCGCCGGTACTTGAATCGGCACAAAACATTCCGTTATTTTCCATCCTTATCGACCCATCCGGCAACACCGATTCGGACCATCCACCAGAATTTCCATCTCTCGCCAATGCCTCAAGGTTCCCAATGACGATTTCCATCGGCCCCAACTCCAAATATTGTGAAACGTTTCCTGTTGATACGATAGCGTTTGCCTTTTCCGACAGATCCACAAGCGACTGGGATTTTCCGTCACGGCCGGTACATTCATTTGTAATGCCAACTACTTTGATCCCGGCATCTTCCAATTCATTGATGACGAGAATAAAGTCGGAATCCGGATTTCCATAACCCTCCTCCGCAACAATTGCCCCCTGAGCGCCCAAAGATGTGGCTAATTGGCGGACAAACAAAGCGGAGCGTTCTTTTTCCTCCAGCTGTACATTCAAGTTAGATAAAATCACACCCAAGAAATTAATCGTTTTCCCATGCTCTTCCACCAGCCGCATGATTGTTGAATTATTTACATGCTGGTATGTTGAGATTTTGGATGATGCAGGCATAAAGCTTCCGGAAATAACAGCTCCATCAAGCAATTCATTTGGAGTTAAGAAGGTGGGAAGCATTTTGTTGGCATCCCATCCATACACCAAAGCATTGTAGCCGCTTTCTAGCATTTGGGATTGAAGCTGCAAAACATAAACGACCGAAGGAAGCTGCCTCACTTCCTCACTTCGTTCATGTAAAGGAACATGTTCAATGATCTTTACTTCTTCGGGTTCCATGTTTTTTACACAATTCCCCAAGTATTCGGCCATCCGCATCGCCGCCCAGCGGATCGCCTTATTTCTTTTCTGTTGTTCCTGCCGCTCAAATTCTTCATTCGTATCTGCAACGAGGCAAATATTCAGCAACTCGGAAAACATCGTCTGTTTTGCCCCCGGTCCACTCATATCAATCAAGCCATCCTGGAAACCGCCCCAATGTTTTCCGACACCAAGAACACAGCTTCCTTTTAAAATATGGGTTCTTCCCTGACCAGCCGGCACAAGTTTATTCGTTACCCCCGGAAACATAACGCCGCCCGAAACTTTGCAGCGGGGTTCCACTGCTTCTTTTACAGGCGTGATACGGATAGGTTGGCCGCTTTTAGCGATATGAATGTCTGCATCGATTATGTTTTCGTCTTCAAAAACGATATCGAGTGCTTCTTTCTTATTTATTGTTAAAATGCCATTCTCATAAAATGTTTTACTTCCGAAAACAATGTCTTCAACATGGAAATATCCCAGTTCTAATTTCATTGTCCCCCTCCGTAATCATGATTATTTTTTAATCTTGAATAAAATATATCAGTACTTTTTTGAAAAGTAAAGAACTTTTGCTTAATTCAGTAATAAAATTATTTAATTATTGTTTATATTCAATTCTGGTTATGTTACAATCATGATTAATATATTTGATTTGTTAAGTCATATGAGCTTTTCTGTTAGCTAATCTTTATCAATTTTTATAAGGAGTGAGTCTGTGAGAAAAGTGACAAACGTTTTTGTCATTTCCGCTGTCATTACGGTTATCTTTATTATTTGGGGTACATTTTTACCGGAAGGAATGGATAAAGCAACAAGTTCCGTACAAGGATTTATTGTCGATCATTTTGGGTGGTTTTATTTAATTTCTGCATCTTTTTTTGTCATTGTTGCGCTTTTTTTGATTTTTTCGCGGTACGGGAAAATTAAACTCGGGAAGGAAGATGATAAACCGGAATACAGCAGAATTTCATGGTTTGCAATGCTGTTTAGTGCCGGAATGGGGGTGGGGCTTGTTTTTTGGGGGGTTGCAGAGCCAATCAGTCATTTTTATACGCCGGCGAAAGCTGACCCGGAAACGATGCAGGCGGCGGCAGAATCGCTCAGCTATACATTCCTGCATTGGGGGCTTCATCCCTGGGCAATTTATAGCATCGTTGCTCTTTCTCTTGCCTATTTTACTTTTCGAAAAGATGCACCCCAACTCGTTAGTGAAACGCTGCGCCCGATCATTGGAAAAAGAGCGGATGGCGGGCTTGGAACGACGGTCAATATTCTTGCTGTCATTGCGACAATATTTGGCGTAGCTACATCATTGGGTTTGGGTGCAGCACAAATTAGCGGCGGACTGTCATCATTGACGAACATAGAAAATAACTTTTCAACAACGTTAACAATCATCATTGTCGTTACTTTTTGCTTTATGCTGTCAGCCATTACCGGTATCAATCGGGGAATTAAATATTTAAGTAATATCAATGTCGTTTTAGCCATATTATTAATGGTGTTCATTCTTTTTATGGGTCCAACGAGTTTTATTTTGGAAGTGCTTACATCCTCGGTTGGCATGTACATTCAAAACCTCCCTGATATGAGCTTGAATTCTGTTCCTTTTGAACAATCGGAATGGTCTAAAGGCTGGACCATTTTTTACTGGGCATGGTGGATCGCATGGTCGCCATTTGTCGGAACATTTATTGCCCGCATTTCCAAAGGCCGTACAATAAGGGAGTTTATTGCAGGTGTCATGCTTGTTCCGACCATTTTCGGAATTGTGTGGTTCAGTGTGTTTGGCGGTACAGCACTGCATATGGAGATTTTTCAAAACTTGAATATCCAAAACATTTTGACTGAACAAGGGCAAGAGGTCGCATTGTTCACAGTCATTGGACAATTTCCGCTTAGTACCTTCGTATCAATCATCGCGATTGCTTTAATTGCCATCTTTTTCATTACCTCAGCGGACTCTGCTACATTCGTCCTTGGCATGTTAACTTCAAAAGGAAAATTAAATCCTGCGAATTCAACAAAAGTGATTTGGGGCATCATCCAATCGGCAACAGCTGCCGTTCTGCTTTGGTTTGGCGGACTGGCCGCATTGCAAACCGCTTCCATTATTGCCGCTTTTCCATTTGTGTTTGTTATGATATGCATGTTTGTCTCTTTAATAAAATCATTAAAAGACGATGTGAAAGCCCAGCAATCTTCTGAACAAGATTTCCAAAAGCCGCGAGTTATGTAACTCGCGGCTTTTCGGCGTCAAGGTGAATCATCGTTCTTTTAATATGTTCCATCGTCCGGTCTGTCGCTTCCTGGACCGAGTAGGTCGATCTGTTATTAATAAACAATGTCAACATGCCTTGCCAAATTAAATAATGCGTTTCAGCAATTTGGTCGACCTCGACATGATGAAGCCGACTGTCATCAACAGCCTTCTTTAAGGCCATTCTTGTTCTTTTCGTAATGTTCGGTTCCAGGAACATATCCTTTAAATCTTGCGGAAGGTTTAATATATCTGCCGGATACACATCATAATAGTCCGATAGGTCATCCGGATGGACACCCAGGTCCGAAGAAAACACGGCAAAGTATATGTGAGGAGATTCAAACGAATGCTTACAAAAGCACTCCCATATTAAAAAGTATCTGTCCAAAGGGGTTTTTGCTTTTGACAAATATTGGGGCAAAGCATCTGTATATTTCTTTAAAAACTTTAAGGATGCAAATAAAATCAAGTGCGACAAATCCTCGAAATAGTTATAAATGGTTGCGCTGTTGTAACCTGCAGCATCTGCCACCTTCCGTATTGTTACATGTTCAATTCCTTCTTCTTCAATAATCTTCGCTGTTGCATCAATAAAATACGACATGATTCTTTTTGTCTGTATTTCTTTATTTTTCATCCGGCGTTCGTTCGTTTTCTTTTCCACCCGTATACACTCCGATTTCGTGGCCAAATAATCCTGATTACTTAAAAATATACCATTTAATATAATCAGAGTCCACAGGGGGGCGATCTCAAAAGTAAAGGCGAACTGGACCAATCACTGTTCGACATAAAACAAGCCAACCTCCATCCCGGAAGCTGGCTTGTTTGCTTAACACTTTATTTAATAAAATGCTCATCACTTTTAAATTCCGGTTCTCTGTTGTCAGGCAAATACCAAAGTGTTTGTAACGTGACCCCTTTTTCCGCAAACATCGCAGTAAGCTCTTCCATAAAAACGCCACGGGCAGGGTCGCACGATGGACTGCTTTGGATTCCAAGCAATCCAGCAATCTCATAACCATTTTTTAAATATTCTTCAGCTTGCTGCAAAATAGGCCTCAATATCTCTTGGCAATGTTTCCGGTATTCTTGTGTATTATATTGCTCATAAGTCATCGAGGGGCGGTTCAATCCAAGAAAAGTAAACTCAGGACAAGGCAGCTGTAGAAATCCAAAGCCTTCATTCATCGCCCAATCTACCGCGGACTGGACGGCCCCTTCTGCTCTTGCCTCGCCATCAATTACAGTATTCTGATTTAAAATACAATGAGATACGATTAAAATCTTTTTACTACGCTGCATATCGCTTTTCCTTCCTTTTTATTTTTGAAAAAATCGGCAGGCGGGTAACCATGAACACGACTAGAAAACACGTGATCGTTTTATCAACAAGATTACCAGTAATTCGTGAAATAAAGGTTGAGGCAAAGACACTTTCCCCGGAAGCCCTTAACCATAAAACGACAATATCCATCCCGCTGCCATTTAATCCGCCATATACAGCAACTGCTATTGGCGTTCCGATTAAAGGGGCGATAATTGAAATAATAATTCCAGTAAATAAGGCAATATACCATTTTGTAAAATCAAATTTCCTTGCAATATACCCGACAACCAACCCTATTACGATGTTTACAATTCCAAAGAAGATGGCTGATCCCCCTGTGGTTACCCCGAGCACAACATTTGTTAACCCGCCAGTTAAAGCACCCCACCAGGGACCGAATAATACGGCAACTAACACAGTTCCGATCGTATCAAGAAACAAGAGCGGTATTTTCATGGATGACACAACGGTACCTAAGACTACATTCAAGGCGATTCCCATAGCTGAATATGTAATCATCATCGTTTTGCCAATTTTCATTTTTCCTCACCTCTTCAAAAAAGTAGCTGCTCAACGGTGTAGCCTCCATTCAAGGTATAACACGGGAAGGGAGTAAGTTTAGCCGTTTTGCACTAGATTCCCCTCTTCACATTGGATATCAGGACAAATTGGGATTACTGGCGCGCTCGGGCAAATCTTCCTTCCAGGCACCTGCTGGATCGTCATCGACTGATAGCCAGGAAGCCGTTTCCATCGCCCCTGACTCCTCAAACAGATGGAGAAGCTCTACGTATCTTTCAAAGTTGTCAAGCAGATCGGCTATCAGCTGTTCTCGTGTTAATCCGAAAATGTCATAACCTTCGCTTCCGGTCTGGGTAAATACCTGAATGCGGAAATACTGCCCGGATTCAGGGGTTTGGCTTGACGCGAAAGACGGAATCGAATGGGACACTGGCAAAACCTGATAGGTGAACTTACACGCCTCTGTGAAGTTGACAATAAACGTAGCGGACGGACAATTTGAACCTTCTACTGAGCTCCAATTGATCTGGACATCGGCGCCATTGCGCTCTAGGTCTTTCTGAACAGCTTGATAAGCAGGGCGCACGGTATTGTTCATAAAGTTACACGTTTGCATTTCGTCCGGATAGGACATGACTCGGGCGATCCTTCCGCGCCACTCCGGCTCATCGTTCTGATTAGCAGCCGCACGTCCAGCAAGAACGCTCGGCAACGTTTTATGGAAAGAGTCGATGCTGAGTGTCTCACGTCTCAATACTCGATAGAGGCCAATCATGAACAGGTAAAGCACAATCGAGAAAGGCAGCCCTATGATGACGGTAGCGTACTGCAGAGCAGGTACGCCTCCTACCATTAGCATAGCAAGTGTAAGAGCACCTGTAGCAAAAGCCCAGAAGATGCGCATCCACGGCGGCCCATCACTAGTAGTATTGGTTACTTTGGAAGTGAAGTTGCTCATGACCAGAGCACCAGAGTCAGCGCTCGTAACATAAAACAGGAGGCCCAGGAAAGTTGCCACCACCACGACTGCCGGAGCGGCCGGGTACTGTTCAAGCAAGGTGTAGAATCCCTGTTCGGGGGCGTTCATAGCGATATCACCAAAGGCACTATTTCCACCCATCACGATGGTGAGGGAACTGTTACCGAAGATTGAGATCCAAAGCAGGATGAATAAGAAAGGAATCGTAAGAGTGCCGGTAACGAACTCGCGGATCGTACGTCCACGCGAGATCCGCGCAAGGAACAGGCCTACGAATGGTGCCCAAGCGATCCACCAGGCCCAGAAAAACAGCGTCCAATCAGATAGCCAGCCGCCTGCCTCGCCGTAGGCGAAACTGTTGAGTGTCATGCTTGGAAAACGGCTGACGAAATCACCTATATTTTGCACCAGTGCATTGAGCAGAAACTTTGTCTCCCCAGTGAACAGAACATAGAGCATGAGAGCAAACGCGAGAAGCACGTTTAGCTCGGAAAGTCGGCGTATACCTTTATCTACGCCCGAGACGGTGGACGCAGTCGCCATTGCAACAGCGACCACGATGAGCGAAATTTGCGCGCCCAATCCCAGGGGTACGCCGAAGATAAGATGGAGACCGAAATTAAGCTGAACTACTCCGATGCCTAACGACGTAGCAATGCCGAAGATTGTACCAAGGACTGCAGCTATCTCAATTGTATCCCCAGTGAGACCGTTGATTCGTTTGCCGAAGATCGGGTACAGCGTCGCACGGATACTCAGAGGAAGGTTATAACGGTAAGCGAAGAGTCCAAAAACCAAACCCATAAGTGTGTACATCCCCCACCCTGTCACACCGTAGTGAAACAGTGTCCAGATGACCGCTTGCCTGGCAGCTTCTTCGGTTCCTCCGATGCCTTCCGGAGGAGCCAAATAATGACTGACAGGGCCAGATACTGAGAAAAACATGAGGTCTATTCCGATGCCGGCAGCAAACAGCATCGAGGTCCAAGTAAACATATTATACCGCGGTTTTGAATGATCCGGGCCCAGCTTTACTCTTCCAGTCTTCCCGCAAGCGGCCACAATCACGAAAAGCAAAACTAAAGTAGCAGTCAGGATGTAGTACCACCCGAAGGTGTCTGCGACCCAACCTACCACTACACCGATAAAATTTTCCGCGGCATTAGGATAGATCATGCACCATGCTGCAAAAGAAATAATAATGATTGCGGAACCATAAAAGACTACCGAATTGACTGGCATTACTGCCTTTCGTTTTTGAGCGTGATCGAACGTACCAGATTTCTCTTCTTTTTTTCTTGGCCTTTGTCCATCTATATCAACTGATTCTCCATCGGTAACTTGATTATGTTTTTCCTTTGGCACACTCATTTTCCACACTTCCTCCTATAATCAATTATTTTTTAATATTGGAAAATCCCTGATTATAGTTCATTCTTAGGTGCCATGAATAACTTCCCGTCTGTAAACGTTTACAATATTTTACAAACGGGAAAAATCTTATTCTTTGAGATTTTTCTCAAAAAAATGTAAATCTCCTGATCTTAATGCATGAACGAGGTTTTTTAACCACGTATAATAGGCAATGGAATCTTCGAGCTGTTTCAGGTCCGCTTTTGCCTTTTTTCGGACATCTTCGGGAACATTGTCATTTAATAAGCCTGTTAGCTTGACAGTCGCCTTTTTAATGGCATCCATATTTACCGATATCTCTCTTTCCCATTTCTTGCAGAAGAATACTGTAAAGAATTTAAAAAAGTCTTTCTCCGCTATATATAAATCTTTTCTTTCCCCCTTCCGCCAAACTTTTTGAACAACCTCCATATCCATTAATGAATTAATTCCCGTACTCATGCTCGGTTTGCTCATCCCCATACTTTGGCTCATATGATTGAGAGTCATTGGCTCTTCACTGAAATATAACACTCCATAAAGCCTCCCTATTGAAGGTGTGATTCCGTACAGGTCCATTGTTTCCGCAAGGGCATCTATCACATATGATTCCGCCTCTTCCAAGACATCCCAATATTGTTCCTCAACTTGATGATTCTCCTGTTCGTCCAGCATTAGCTTTTCCTCTCCTTGCGAAAAATTTCGGATATTTAAAACGTTAAATATAAATTTAATAAACTTTCCAAATCATGTCAACACCATTTTTCCGAATTTTTGTATTGACTGAATATATTTATTATATTATACTTTCGGTAAGTTTGATATGTTAAATACAAATTTAACAAATCCCAATTTTTGGATTACAGGAGGTGCAGACATGACATTAATGTACATCGATGGTCAATGGGTTGAAAGTATAAGCGGGAAAACAAAGAAAATCATCAATCCCTATAACCAGGAAGTGATTGCAGAAGTTGCAAGAGGTAACAGAGAAGATGCCAAAAAAGCGATACTTGCGGCCCGTGATGCGTTTGATCACGGACAGTGGCAACATTTTAGTGCATCCGAAAGAGGAGACCTGTTGTACGAGACCGCCCAAAAGATCAAAAATTATAGGCAGGAGCTTGCCGAATTAGAGTCTCTCAATACCGGGAAAACAGTTACAGAAAGTCTTGCGGACATGGATGGAATTGCCGGGGTCTTTCAATATTATGCCGGTCTTGCTGATAAAGATGGCGGCATGATGATCGAATCTCCCAATCCACATTCCATCAGCCGGGTCGTCCGGGAGCCTGTGGGAGTATGCGGGTTAATTGCTCCTTGGAACTACCCATTGCTTCAGGCATCCTGGAAGCTCGCACCCGCTTTGGCTGCAGGGAATACTGTCATTTTGAAACCGGCAGAAATTACTCCCCTCTCTTCGATCAAAATGTGTGAAATTTTTGAGGAGGTCGGTTTTCCGAAAGGAGTGATCAATCTTGTGCTTGGCCCGGGTTCAAGTGTGGGGGCTGAACTTGCGGAAAGTGATCTTGTCGATTTGATTTCTTTTACAGGGGGCGGGGAGGCCGGAAGAGAAATCATGAAAGCAGCTTCCAATAATTTCAAAAAAATTTCCATGGAGCTCGGCGGCAAAAACCCGAATATTGTCTTTAACGATGCAGACTTTGATACAGCAGTCGATTATGCATTGAATGCGGTATTCTTCCATGCCGGCCAAGTTTGCTCGGCGGGGGCACGCCTGCTCATCCAAAAAGACATCCATGACCGCTTTGTCGACGCCGTCATAGACCGGACGAAACAAATCAAATTGGGGAATGGTTTTGATGAGGAAACTGAAATGGGACCCGTCATTTCGGAAGAGCATCTGAAAACGTTGGAAACGTATATAAAGACCGGTATTGACGAAGGAGCAACTCTTGCAACAGGCGGGAAACGGCCGTCTGCACCAGAATTGCAAAAAGGCTTTTTCATGGAGCCTACTGTTTTCACAAATTGCCACCATAAGATGAAAATTGTCCAAGAAGAATCTTTCGGCCCGATTTTGACAATTGAGGCCTTTAATACAGAGGAAGAAGCTATCGAACTCGCCAATGACAGCGTTTACGGATTGGCGGGAGCGGTTTGGACACGTGACATGAATCGCGCGGAACGAGTCGTGAAACAACTGCGTATGGGGACGGTCTGGATTAATGACTATCATCCTTATTTTCCGCAAGCGCCATGGGGCGGGTATAAACAATCCGGTATCGGCAGAGAATTGTGTCACATGGGATTGGAGGAATACACGGAAATCAAGCATATTTACCAAAATACAAAACCGGAGCCGCAAAATTGGTTCAAAGAAAAAAAGCTGAATGTAAGTGCGAATACCCAAGCTTAATAAAAAATTGACAGGAGGAAATAAAAATGAGTTTACAAATGAAAGTGGAGCAAATGTACAAATATCACACTTTTGAGACGCCAACTGTTATGAAGCACGGGATCGGGGCCATTAAAAATATCGGATATGAAATAAAAAAATTAGACGTTTCTAAAATTTTGCTCGTCACCGATCCGGGAATTTATAAGGCTGGAGTTGTTACTCCCATTATCACTTATTTAGAAGAGTCCGGAATAGGCGTTGTATTATTTGATAAAGTGGAACCCAATCCCCCCGTTCGGCTTGTCAATGAAGGTTCAAAGATTTATAAAGAGGAAAACTGCGATGGGTTGGTTGCGGTTGGCGGCGGAAGTTCCATGGATACCGCCAAAGCCATTGGTGTGGAAGCAGTCCATGATGGATCCGTTTTGGACTATGAAGCTGCCGAAGGAAAAAAGCCGCTTGAAAATAGAATCCCGCCGCTCGTCACCATTCCGACAACGGCAGGGACCGGTTCGGAAGTAACCCAATGGGCTGTTATTACCGATGAAGAAAGGCAGTTTAAATTTAACACGGGCGGTCCGCTGATCGCTGCGCATCTGACAATTATTGATCCCGAACTGCATGTATCCATGCCTCCCCATGTGACAGCGATGACAGGTGTTGACGCCCTGGCCCATGCCATTGAATGCTACACCATGAAGTATGCTCAGCCGATCACAGATGCGGTCGCTTTATTGGCAATGGAATATGTTGCAACATATATTAGACGGGCCTATTCGGATGGGACTGATCTTGAAGCACGGTATGGAATGGCACAGGCTGCCATGCTGGCCGGACTGTCTTACGGAAGTGAGTCAGCCGGAGCCGCTCATGCCATGAGTCAAACTCTTGGCGGAATCATTCCTGTTGCCCACGGACAATGCGTGGCAGCCATGATGGGACCTGTAATGGAATATAACTGGAAAGGCAATCCGGAGAAATTTGCCAGAATAGCGCAGGCACTCGGTATCAATACGCACGGCTTATCTACCGAGGATGCGGCTAAAGCCGCAGTTCGCTGGGTTTATGAGCTTGTCGATGATTTGGATATTCCGACTCTTGAAGAGCAAGGCGTATCACCAGATATGATTGATCGATTGGCTCAAGAAGCATTAAACGACCCGCAAACTGTCGGCAATCCGCGCGACCTGAATTTGAACGCCTATAAATGGATTTATAAACGCTGCTTTAATCTGGTTCCGAGTACAGTTTATAGTAAGCAACAAGCAGCGGCCGAAAAAGCCGAAGTGTATTCATAACGTAAAAAAACAAGCCCCTTCGCAATGGCTAAAGGGGCTTGTTTTTGTCATTCGTTATTTTATCAGAGGCATAAGAAATAAATTTTTTTACAAGCGGGTTGCTTTCATAATCTTTTAAAGTGGAAATATAGAAACAGCGCCTGACGATAAAATCCTCTACTTCCAGCACTTTTACCCTCCCATAGCGTGCCGCCCGTTCAGCCGCCAGCGAGGAAACGACAGAGATGCCGATTCCCGCCTCTACAGAAGCAATAATGGCTTCTGTACTTCCCATTTGGCCTGCAATATTAAATGACTTTGGATCAAAACCTTTCTCCTTAAGTTCTTGTTCCCATGCAAGTCTTGTCCCCGAGCCTGATTCCCGTATGATCCAATCACAATCTTTCAAGTCGGCAACCTTAATGCTTTCGGGAAATCGGTCACCATCGATGGGAGCAATAATTTTTAGTTCTTCTTCCAAAAGCGGTTTGGACACAAGTCTTGGATGAACTTCATGCCTCCCTGTCACGATTAAATCAACAGATCCGTTCAGCAGCCAATTAAAAACTTCTTTGGAACCGGCGATCAAGGTATGGATTTCCACTTCCTTATATAGATCCATGAAGCTTTTAAGCAATTTAGGCAAAAAATATTCGGATGGGATCGTGCTGGCCCCTACAGTCAGTTTACCCGTAAGATTGCCGCCCAATAATTGGCTCTCAAGATTGTCCCATTTTTTTAAAATGGATAGGAACTGATTATAGACAATCTGCCCTTGGGAAGTAAGATGCACACCGCCGGCATCTCTTTGCAGCAATTTTGTCTTAAAATGTTCATCCAGTGACTGAATCCGCTGGGTGATTGCGGGTTGGGAAACGGCCAGACGCTTGGCCGCCTCATTGAAGCTTCCCAGTTCAACAACTGTTACGAACGCTCTCATATGATTGATGTTCACCGCCATCACCCCGGTTACACTTTTATTGTAAAATATAAATCTTGATTCTGCTTCTCTTTTCCCAACAGGGTATAGCCGTGCTTTGTAATTTCCTCCGGGACGGTTTGAAAAGATTGCGGGCAATCGGCAATCACTTGCAATACCTCGCCTTTTTTCATATTAGCCAGCGCTTCCAGCGCATAGGTAACAGGATACGGTCAAGGCTCCCCGCGGATATCCAAGACATAATCTATGATGATATCTTCCATTATGCTCACCTGCCTTTATTTCTTTGCGGCTGAAGGCTGAACAGAATAATGGCCTTCTTTCCTATTCAGGTCAAGCCCTTTTCCAAAACGATAGTGTTTCTCCCACCAAGCCGAAAATAAATACCATGCAAAGAGCAGCAGCAGCGTGAAGAACAGGGCTAGTTTCGGATCAAACACTTCCATTAGATTAATAGGTTTCCAGCCTTCAACAAGAAGACTGTACACACCAAGGTGATCCCAGGCAAATGCCAGGAAAGTAGCGCCTGCAATTGAACCGGCCCCTACTGACCAAAAGTGGACTTGTCCTTCCATTGCCCGGTACATCCAACCGGTTTCACATCCTCCGGCCATGACAATGCCAATGCCAAACAAAAGCCCTCCAACCAGCGTACCGGGGCCTGCCACCTTAATCACTGCTTCTGCTCCTGTTTGAATATAAAAATAAGTAATGACTACACTTATGATCATACCAATCGCAAGTGCCTTTGTCATGACGGCACGTCCGCTGATCCATAAATCGCGAAAGGCGGATGTAAAACAAATTTGTGCTCTTTCAATTAGAATACCAAATCCGGCACCAAAAAGGGCTGCAATCGCCAATAATGTTTTTCCGTTAATGAAATAATAAAGAACGATCACGCTAAAGCATAAAAAAACAAAAACTCCTATGTATCGCTGTATAAAATGATTGGTCTGTTTCTCCTCCATTTGTTTTGTGCTTTTAAATGCTTTTAGATTGGGTTTCCCGCGCCACCATCTTGTTCTGATAATTTTTACGCCAATGTAGGTTCCAATGCCTGTTGCAACCATGAAAATCCATGAATGAAAAGAAAACTGGGGAACACCCGTGAAAAAAGCAGCCAAATTACAACCGAGCGCAAGCCTTGCGCCAAACCCTGCAATGGCTCCCCCGATAAACCCCTGTATCAGCCGGCGCTTTTGTTGCGGCACACGAATTTTAAATTTATTCCCTAAAAGCGTAGTCATTAATGCGCCGATCAGCATTCCAATCACAATCCATCCATCTGTCCGTTCCAGCGGGGTCCCTTTCATTCCGACAAGATCAAAATATGCCCAACTGGAAATATCGACATTTACGGACTGAAGCAGATGCCCCCCAAGCCTTGTAAACTCCCCCGTTACAGCCCATACCGTACCTGTTATTCCAAAATATAGAGCACTTAATAACCCGGCCATCCCTACCGCTGCATAAGGATTCCAGTTCTCATTAAAGATCTTGTGGAACAGTTGACGCATCGCAAACACCCCATTCAAAAATATTATACTTTGTATAAGGATATATTATCATCGGGCGTTTCACTAGTCAAATATTTCTAATAATTCATTTCCTCTATTTTAAAAACACAGCCAAGTGTTTTATTTGGAAAGACCGTCAATCGCTTGAACAGCCAGTTCCAACGCTTTAATTCTTCTTTCCAAAAGTGTTCTTTGAGGACTGCCTGCCTTTGACTTAGCATAAATGTTCTCAATTGACGGGAATAAACCAATAATAATATCGCGAGCTTCTGCTAAATCTTCCTGGGTGTAATGATGGGATCTTTGATTCCAAACGTTTTCTAGCATGGCTAAGCCGATGTTAATAGCTTTAAGTCGTTTCTTTACCAAAATAGTATTTGCACCTTTCTGAGTCATCTGTGCCAAGGCATTTTCAAGTTTACCGATTGTTGATTGTAAAGATTTTTTTGATTCCAATTTCTCTGCATTTGATACGTTTTCCATGGTAATGCCGTCCTCTCTTCAACTCCGAATTATTTTACATGAAAAACATTAAGAACCTGATTTTACTCACAATCTTTTAACATAACCAACTCTCTTTGAGAGGGATCTTCAATATTGTCTTTAAACATAAAGAAAAAGCACAATTCTCTTTTCATCTTTGTATAAATACCCTGAACCTTAATTTGCTTTTGGTTTTTATTTTGACTTTCTTGCACACTGGTTTCCCTCCCCTTTTATTCAAAAAATTATCTGCGTTGTTCCAGTTATTTTGAAAATGAAATAGTGTGAACCCAGCATGAAGTAAAGCGCTATCACTCAATAACGGAGCCCGATTACTTAACTTTCAAAGCAAAAGCATAAAAGGCATCACCATAAGATAAATTTTTATCTTCTTCATCCTTCCACCATACTCCATAATAGTAAAAATAAGTGCCTTTTTCATCGGGAACTGTAAACTGATTATCATTCACTTCAACTTCAATCTCATTACCATTCTTTATCTGTGAAAGATGAATTTCATTGGGGTTTGGCGTGTAATCCATTATCAATGTAATTTGCTCACCAGCCTGTACTTGTATAGGTTCTTCACCTTCTAATAGCTCTACCGGCCCAACGGTATCAGCACATTCTGTTGTTCCATCAGATCCCCAGCAATATGAACCCAGTTTAACCTCATACTTTTCACCGTTTACCTTTATATTCACATTAGGAGGTCTGTCTCCTGATAAACTTCTGTTCCCACCTGAATTTTTGGTAAGCATACCATTACAACTACTTAATATAAAAACGAGTAATAAAGCAATGGCGACAGTAAACCTCTATTGCTTCCCCTCCTTGGTATATAAGATGTTATGCAACAAAAATGAGCCCGATTGTTTAGGATAATATCTTCTTATTTTTGACAATGAATCCAGCAAAGAAAAAGCATCCAAACCCAATCATTTTCATAATCATATGCCCTACATTTCCCATATTGTCAATAGTCAATGACATTAAAAAAACCCCCAAAAAGACAAACGGAATAGCAAAGAACCATCTCAAATAATTACACCCTCTTTTTTTAATTATTCTGTAAACCGGCCTGTTTTTGGTATGACTGTCTTCGATTATCACGCAAGTTTGTTCAAAAAAACATTATAAGTCCTGATTTTTATTTAACCACTATACTTTAGTGTTCCGTGTGATTTTTCTAGAAATTACATATAGTTTACAAGTAAGTTAAACCAGCAACTAATACAATAAAGCCTGCCATATCATCTTGAATGAACAGAGCCCTTAACGCCATAAACCCTATCAGAAAATACCCTATATACCCCACTGTAAATCCGAGAATATGCTTCATATCTGCCCTCCCCGAAGTATTTGTATTCCACAATTAACATAAAGAAAAAGCACAATTCTCGCTTTGGAATTGCGCGCCCTTTTGAAGATATCTTATCTATGAATATTCCCCTTTCTTGCTATAAACTTCATAAGCAAGATATCCAAATAAATAGCCGATTCCAGCTCCTAAACTAACAGTAAACGCTAGAGAAATCGGAAAAAGCATGCCTAAAATGACACCGACAGCACAACCAAAAAGCATTCCCATTGGAATTAAACTATCTAATAAATTTTGAGCGCCTTTTGTTTTTTTCTTACCCAGGCTGCCTTGATTATATTTATGTTGGAGCCTTTGAATTACAAATACTACAATCCCTCCCACTATTACAACAGGCGCAATTGCCATGAAAAACCCCATGTTAGAATCCCTCCTTCCACTTTGTATTCCAACTACTGAAAATATAAAAATGGCCCATATTTAGGTTTAAATTTGATTATTTCTTCGAATGAATATTGATATGATTAAACTTATAGAGAGACCTATCATTAAAATTATAAGCAACCAAGAGGTATGAACATCATGCCATATGACTTTAATAACTGCAAATAATAGTACGGCAACTACATACGGTGTGAACAATAAGATAAAATTTAATTTTTTTTCATTTTTATTCACTAAAACACCCCAATCTTTGAAACCATTACTCCACAAGCCGGCCCTTTTCAAGAACTATCTTATCCGCTTATGTTTGGAACGTGCAGGCAGAATGTTAATCACATCAATGTCTCCATCATTTTCGGAAACCGCATAAAAAAACACATAATTTAACATTTAGTGCCGACTTTTTCCGTACCAACCTTTAAAAGGTCCCTGCTCAACCACTCTTCCGGCAATTTCATCAATCATGTTATCTTCTTTTGTATCAGAAGCATCCGGAACATCGTCGCATCATTTCAATAGGGCATGACACAGTGTTTGAACCCTGCCAAATGTATAAATCTGATGTTTGGTCATGATACAGCCTTCCTTCATCATTCCATTAAAGGCCATTTGTTGAAGCCGGTTCTTATTGAAAATCATCAAATTAGGTACAACAAGTATCACGTTTATCATTCAACATACGAATGTCCTTTAATTTGAGGAAGCAGCCATGTTTTTTAATTGGGAACTGAATTTTTTTGCATCCACTTTCGGGTATTATCAGTCCTTTTTGTGTACCCCAATCGGTCAAAAAGTTCGAGCAAAGGCACTAAATATTTTCTTGTTACCGGCAAACTTTCCCTTGCCATCTGCAGGGTAAATTCTTCCAAGTTAGTATCGGCTTCCAATTTAATGCGGGCCTGATTAACCGCTTCCTTTGAGATAAGCATGTCGTCTTGCAAAATAAATGCTTTATTCGTAAGCAGTAAATAATGATAAAACTCTTTCTGAATTGCTTCGGGGATTCCATGCTTTTTAAGTAACACGCCAAATTTTTCAACCTCTATACCCTGATGTATTAACTCTTGTTGGGCATTTTCCAATTTTGATTTCCATTTCAAGGGCAATGCTGGAGATGCATAAATCAAAGAGACATACTGATTTTCAATTTTAATCCTTTTTTCTGCGTCTAATGTTTTAACTGCGTACTCTATGAGGGGTGCCGGGAATTGTTGTTTCAGTTCGGAAATGACCTCCGCTTTATCCATCCCGGCCCTCATGGGATATCGTTGATGAAAAGTTTTTACGGAATGGATGACGTTGTCTTTTACTTCCCCAAATATTGAATCGAGTGTAAAGACGCCATTTTCCATTTCAAGCAACAGTTCTTTCGCTTCATTTAGCTCTTTTTCGAAAATGGAAGCTCCTTTTAAAAGTTCACTATATGTTAAAACCATTTTCTCCTTCAATAATGACCGAATACGATCGATTGCCTTTCCTTCCTTCTTTAAACTCAATTGTTCGATCGTGCTTTTTCCAAACCGATATTTTTTTCCGTTTGGCTCGATGATCCACCCGCCGCCAACTGTCTCCACAGGTGTGGGTTTCCTGATGATAAAACGGTCACCCCTGGTCACAACGATTTTTTCTTGTAACTGGATTTGGCAAAGGATTTCTTCTTTTTCGTTTTGATTTATTTCGTTGCGGTCAAAGAAAATAATCTTGCCCATTACTTCGGATGTACCAACATACAGTTTCACAGGCTGCCGCTGCCTGATACTATACTGAATGTCCTTTAAAGGGAAAAATACAACGTCTATCCGATCTGTAACTGAATAATATTGATCGGCGGCAAGAACGTCTCCTCTTGATACTTCATCATAGGAGAGACCTCCAATATTAATGGCTGTACGCTGGCCTGCAACAGCCTTTTCGGTTTGGTGATGATGTACTTGAATTTGCCTGACCCTGACTTCTTTATTTTGAGGAAGCAGCCTCAAACGCTCACCTTGTCTTACTTCTCCATCGTATATCGTACCACGCACAACGGTGCCCTGCCCTTTCACTGTAAACACTTGATCAATTGGCAGCCGGAATGAGGCCTTCCTTTCTTTTTTCTTGATACGCATTAACTCTTCCCTTATTGCAGCTTTCAATTCGGGAATTCCGTTTTTGGAAAGGCTGTCAACACATAAAATGGGTGCATGTCTTAAAAACGTGTGACCAAGATGCTCTTTTACATCTTCCATTACAATTTCAAGCAATTCCTTGTCTGTTTGATCGATTTTTGTAATGGCTGTCAATCCATTTTTTATGCC
The DNA here is from genome assembly GCF_047228825.1 of Siminovitchia jepli. Classification (NCBI taxonomy): domain Bacteria; kingdom Bacillati; phylum Bacillota; class Bacilli; order Caryophanales; family Bacillaceae; genus Siminovitchia; species Siminovitchia jepli. The sequence continues at coordinate 9,917 of NZ_JBFEGN010000004.1, read as the reverse complement.
GAGAAGGGATATGATTTCGAGATGTTCCTTCGTTTGGGGCATAATCCCTTCATCGGCTGCAATCACCAATATCACCATATCAATGCCGGCTACACCAGCGATCATCTGGCGAATAAATCTCTCATGGCCCGGAACATCGATAATGGAAACTTGTAATCCGTCATCCATTATAAATGGAGCGAAACCTAATTCTATGGAAATATTTCTCTCTTTCTCTTCTTTTAATCGATCCGTATTTACTCCCGTTAATGCTTTTGTCAATGACGTTTTTCCGTGATCAATATGACCCGCCATTCCGATCGTAAAATATTGATTCATATCGTTCACCTGCCATATAAATGGTTGTGCTTGCTTAAATGGGCAATATAAATATATAATAGAAGATGTCTAAATAATCAACAATTTAAAGCAAGGGATCGGATGAGGTACTGGTGTTCTCCTTGGTCTTCAAAACCATTTGGGAGGCGCGTGTCGTCTCCGGTGGGTTCGATTCCCACACGATCCCGCCAAACCATCCTCTCAATTTATTAAAAACGTAAAAATGCCTCGATAATCATTTCCAGCTCTTCCCAAGTCACTGTTCTAAAATCAAGAATGACCGACTCATTTTTTACCCTTACTATAACAGGAATTGTGTTGTTCCTTAGTTTAACGGCCATTTCATTACTCGAAAATGACTCATGTTTTACATTCACGACATATGTATCCAATTCCACTTCCGGCATGGTGCCTCCGCCAACTTTGGACTTCTCCTGCTCTATATGACAAATAAACTTTGCATTTTTAGAGCTTAACTCCCTAATGAAATTATTTGCTTTCTCCAAAATTGTTTCACTTGATTGCAGAATATCACGGATTGTCGGAATCTCTTGGTGTTCCTGGTTTCTGATATAGGATTTTAATGTTGCTTCCAAGCCGGCAAGGGTAAACTTATCCACCCGCAACACACGGGCAAGCTGGTGCTTTTTTATTTTCTCGATGTAGTTTTTTTTGCCCACGATCACTCCCGCCTGCGGTCCCCCAAGCAATTTATCTCCGCTAAAGGAGATAATGTCTATCCCTGTTCTGACTTTTTCCTGGACAGTTGGTTCTGAACCAATTTGCCGCTTTTGAAAGTCAAAGAGAGTTCCGCTCCCCAGGTCTTCATAGATCGGAATATGGTGCTGTTTGGATATTCTTACCAGGTCATCTGTGGCGGCGTCTTTCGTAAAGCCAAGTATTTTAAAGTTGCTTTTGTGCACTTTCATGAGCAATGCCGTATTTTCATTAATGGCATTTTCATAATCACCAATATGGGTTTTATTGGTTGTTCCTACTTCCTTCAAAACGGCTTGGCTTTCTTCCATAATTTCGGATATGCGAAAAGAACCGCCGATTTCTACAAGTTCTCCCCTGGATACAATGACTTCTCGGCCTGAAGCAATTGCTTTCAGCACCAAAAAAACGGCTGCTGCATTGTTATTTACGACCATTGCCGCCTCTGCCCCTGTTAACTGTTTAATATAATCCTCGACAATATCATGCCTGGAGCCTCGTTCACCTGTTTTTACATTATACTCAAGCGTTGAATAAGACAAGGCTGTTTCGGTCATATGATCAATTGCTTGCTTGCTTAAACGTGCTCTTCCGAGATTTGTATGCAGTACTACGCCTGTTGCATTGATGACCTGGCGCAATTGATTTTCTTGCATTTGCTCTATTTTCTTTTCAAGCAATTGAAAGATGTAATCCACCAGCTTTTCTCTATTAATGTCTTTTATATGTAATTCATTTTTTATCAATCTGTTTCTAACTATATCGATTTGCTCATTGACCCATTCCGTCAGTACATCTTCCGAGATGAAAGCGTTATGTAAGATTTGAGAAAAATGTTTATGATTTTTTAACTGATGTACGGCAGGCAGGTGCCTGAGATGATTGGTCATTTCTCTCACCGTCCAAATTGTTTAGTTTGTTCGCTTTTTTTAATTAAACAATTTATACTGATTAGGAACCATATTTTTTAAAAAAGGGGGTATTAAAGTGGCAGATCAGCTAAAATTAACTTCCTTATCCACTAAAGCAGGTTGAGGCTGCAAAATCGGTCCAGAGGACCTGGCGCAAGTTTTGCGCTATATGCCAACACAAAAAAGTGATCCAAATCTGCTGGTAGGCCTGGAACATCCGGATGATGGCGGGGTGTACAAGCTAACAGATGAAATCGCCCTCGTGCAAACAGTTGACTTTTTTACCCCCATAGTGGATGATCCGTATATGTTCGGCCAAATTGCTGCAGCCAATGCACTAAGTGATGTCTACGCAATGGGCGGAACACCGAAAACCGCCTTAAATATTGTGGGTTATCCCGTAAAAAAACTGGGGCCAAAAATATTGGCGGAAATTTTACAAGGCTCCGGTGATAAAGTAAAAGAAGCTGGAGCGCAAATTGTCGGCGGCCACTCCATCGATGATCACGAGCCCAAATTCGGTCTGTCAGTTACCGGAATCGTTCACCCTGATAAAATTTATAAAAATATCGGTGCACAGCCCGGAGATATGCTTTTAATTACCAAACCAATCGGCGTCGGCATCCAAACAACGGCTATTAAGCGCAATCGACTGACAAAAGAACAAATAAGCCGGGTCACTGAAGTGATGAGCGAATTAAATAAATATGCGGCACAATGCCTATCCAATTTTCATCCGAATGCCGTAACGGATATCACCGGATTTGGATTGTTGGGACATGCCTTTGAAATGGCAAGCGGAAGCCAAGTAAGCTTTCTGATTTCCAACAAAGACGTACCTGTTTTGCCCGGTACGAAAGAGCTTGCCAAAGACGGCATTATCCCGGGCGGTTCAAAATCCAATCATCAATGGCTGGTGAATGATGTTGAGTACAGCCAAAATATTTCAGAAGTGGAGCAGCTTATTTTATGCGACGCCATTACATCAGGCGGGTTGTTCATCAGCTTGCCCAAACAAGAAGCCGATCCATTTATTCAGGCGCTTGCATCCAGCTTTTCCATTCAGGCTTCGGTCATCGGAGAAGTGACCGAAAAGAAGGAAAAAGCCATATATGTTTACTAAAATAAGCTTTCTTGTTTGAATTGTAACACAAGTGGCCGTTATACGACAGATCCCCCTGGCATGTACCTGGGGGATTTACATTTTTTCACATTATTGTTGTCTTAATCTATGGGCAGCCTGAACCATAACCCTTAATTTATGAACAGCTTTTTCCGGTGTATTCATGGGCCGCTGGGCAAAAGTGCCAAATCCGCAGTCAGGGTTCAGAAAGATCTTTTCCGGTGAAAGGATCTTCGCCGCTTCTTTTCCTCTTTCAACGATTGAATCAACACTTTCCAAATTCTCTGTACGCGGATTAACCGCACCCAAACCCAATTCTTTCCCCGCCAAATGTTTCACTTCGTCCAATTCTCCTGCCCGTGGAGTGGCATATTCAAGAATGAATTGGTCTGCATTCATTCGGGCCAAATAAGGCATTAAAGGAGAATAGGGCCCTCTTAACAGTACACTCTCCTGCGTACTCCAGTTTCCGCGGCAAATATGGATGCCGATTCTGGTTCCTTTTCCTCTCATCCCTTCCATGACCCGGTTGATCAACCCTGTTGCAAATTCCAGTTCTTCCTCCCGATCGGCTTTCGCCGTGAGTGCTCCGCACATAAAGGTCCGGTTTGCATTTTTCTTCGTAAAAACAAGCTCTGTCAGCACCGGCTCATCAAATTGTACAAAATGAACCCCGGCTTTAATGAGATCTTCAAGCTCTTCCCGAAGAACGCGAACAATATCTTCGGCAAGGGATTCCTTGGTCGGATAAAACTCCCCTGACAACCCTTCCACCCACATGGAACGGGTCAGTAAATAAGGTCCCGGCAAGGCTACCTTGATGGCCCGATCGGTATGCTGGCGCAAAAATTGATATTCGTCCATTACAATGGGCTTCTTCCTGTCAATTTTCCCGACGGCGGCCGGATTCGATAAAGAAAAAGCGGGAACATCCAATGTGCCCAAAATTTCTTCAAAACTTGCTTTGTCTTCCACGTAATCAAGCAGTTCTGCCACCGTCAGCATTTTGACATTTTCCAATTTATCGGCGACAAAAGAGATAAAATTGTCCCGCCGCAGTTCGCCGTCTGATACAATATCCAGGCCAGCTTCTTCCTGCATCCTCAAACAATCGATGACCGCCTTGTCGGCAATGTTATGAAATTCACGTTCATCTATTCTTCCTGCCTTTTTGTCGCGAAGTCCATGCAATACTTCCCTGGATCTTGGCCAGCTTCCAACGACCGTAGTGGGAAACAACGGAAGTTCCATATCATGCTCCCTCCTTCTTTTTCTTAAAAAACGGATGCAAATCGAATATCCATATGAACGGTTTGGCATAATGTTTGATAGATTGGAGATCGTTCCAAAGTCAGTTCCCACGTTTCTTGCAACGAGGCTGTTTCCTCCGGTGAACTTACATAAAACGTGCCACTTATCTCTATCAGCCTGGGACTTCCTTCGTCTTCAAGCTGCATATGATAGAGCACATTATCAAGCTTTCCTTTTACACTGCATTCCATGGCATCTATCGTAAGGCCCCGGCGAGACGCATGCTGTTTGTAGCCTACGATGAGACAAGTACCAAGAGAGCCCAGCAAATAATCGATCGCACTCGGTGCCTCTACATTTGCTGAAAAATCAGCGGGCTGTCCTGCTTTAAACGTATGATTTCGGCTGTAGACATTGGCTGTCAACCCTTCTTTTGCCTGTACACGAACATTCCATTCGTAATGGCGGGCTGCTTCCAAATCTTGCTGAAGACTGCTGTCTGCCCCGCCTTTTCTAATAAAATAACTTACATCATCCTTATTTTTCTTGGAATCGAGGAATTCATGCTGTACCATCCGGCACCAAGCCGGCAAGTCCTCGGCAACAGTCCGCTCCCGGCTCCGAACTTCCAATATTTCTCCATTCTGAATCGCATCCATATGTTTCTTAATAATGAGGAGAAGACCTGAACCACAGTCCAAGTCTCCTCCATCGCAAGTTGCTGCAACCGCTGGTATTTCATTCATTTACAGTCCCCCCTAATACGTGATACAGGCAGCACCTTGGGAAAGGAATTCAATGAGCTTTGCACCACCGACAATTTTCGCTCCATTGACCAGTTTTTCTTCATCCAACCCGCGCTTTTTAAAACATGGGCTGCAAACCCACAGTTGTCCCCCTGCTTCCAGGAACTGGACCATTAACTCTTTCAGAGGAGCAAAGCCTTCTTCATGAATGTCATTTGCATATCCTTCTTCACCCAGATAAACGCCATCCACGGTTAGAAAAACGACCGTTTCCTGTCCTGAAGCCACGGACGCGTTAGCCACCACAAATCCTACCGTTGCTTTATCCGGATCATTTTTTGCACAAGTAATGCTGACTGCAATTTTTCCCATGTACGATTCCTCCTGAAATTTATTTATTTTTTTGAATATAATAGACACTGTTCTTTCCCTGATCCACCCGCTTTAATAACGTATGACCCTGCAGGCGGCACCAGGCCGGAATATCTTCCCTTGCACCCGGATCGTAAGATTTGACCTCAATCACTTGACCCTTGTCCATTTTTTTCATTTTCATAAATAGATTCATGATCAATTCTCCGCAACCAGTGGGGCCCGCATCATACACAACATCTGCTTCAAAAGATTTTTGAACCAAATTTTTTCACCCCTATGTAAAAAATGTAGAAAATGCGTTATGTACTACACTCCTTTTCTGAATATATTTTGAATATATCATAACATAAATTTATTTAAAAAATAACATTTATTTATACAATTTAAGCCAATTAATCCACGTCCATCAGCACGTATAATTACAGGAATAAGTAAATGGTCCTCAATCCCGGACCGAAGCAGCAATATTGCCAATATTAACGCTTTTACGTCTCTGCCATTGATAATCTTTTTGAAAGGCTTCGGCGGCTTGCTTTTTCATGTTTTATCAGGTTAAACGCGGGATCTTTGCCATAATTTGTGTCATGGTAAAGGAAATACAGCGGATATTTGGTGAATTGACCATTTCTTCTTCCTGAAAAATATTATTGAGTTCATAACGCTCTTTATCCAGAACGTACTCTTCCAATACGCCGGCTTCTGGATCAACGATCCAATATTCAGGAATCCCATACTTGGCGTACGTTCTTAATTTATCGATTTTATCACGTTTTAAAGTGCCCGGAGAGAGAATTTCCACCACCAGATCAGGAGCTCCTTCTACCGCTCGTTGACTCAAAATGTCCAGACGGTTTCGATGGACAATGGCGAGATCCGGCTGTCGTACTTCGGTTGGGGCTAAAATGACGTCAACAGGGGCAGGCAAGATAATGTAATCAGATTCGCAGGATTGACTAAATTTCTTGAATAATTCCCCGCTCACCAATTGATGGATAATCGTTGGCGCAGGACTCATCAGCTCCAAATGCCCATCAACCAATTCATACGTATTGCCATCATCAATTGCTGCGTAATCGTTGTAAGTGAGACCGCTTTCTTTTAATTGATCAGGGCTTGCCTTTTTACGATTGTTATTTGACATTCCGCTCCCCCTTTATGATTTCTCATATTACAAATAGCATATCATCATACCTTATGTTTTCAAGACTTGATCATCAAACAATGTCATCCATTACTCGCACTTTTCCGAAGAAATTTTAAGCCCGCTGCCAAATGATTTCTTTGGAGATCCGGGCAAAAAAAGCTCCAACATAAAGCGACCAGACCATCACCCATCTCCAGTAAGTGATCGTCCAAGTTGCCGGTATAAGGTGTCAGCGCCAAACTCATTCCGGAGTGCTGTCTGAACCGGAGATGGATACCGCCAGTCATTGAGGAGAAGAGCAGGTGAAAAGATAGATGGGAGATAATTAAGGCTGACGTTATATTACAGTTCCTTTAACGCCAGACTTGAATTTATTGAGTGAATCAATTTCATAATTGCTCTTTATAAAAATTTAATCTTATCGTGGTTCCTTTGCTAACGCAAAGCGTGTCGCTGACGCTCCTTATGATTAGGCTTTTTTCTTTTGTCTGTAGCAGCGTATCGTTCGCAACGCCACTAAGATCAAAACGTGTCGGGATCCCCGAACCCAACTCGTTTTGATCAAGTGGCGGAGCCAGCCAGTCAAGGGGAGAAAAAAACTTTTTTTAAAAACGCTACGCAACAAAAAACTTTTTTTTGCTCTTGGTCCCTTGACAGACTGTCTATGCCGAAATCTCTGGAACTTCAACATCCCTGCAAGGGCCGGGTAGTATTTTCTCCGCCCATTTGCTCCGAAAATCTCACCCTTTTCCCCTTGCAGGGAGAAATTCGGCGGGTGATGGTCTGTCCCAAGCCGACCATACTCAAAACGAGGGGTCCCGAGGGCGGCTTGCTCTGTCCATTGTACCCGCCGAACCGCCAATTCACCCCAGCCAGCCTCCCACCTCAAAACAAGGGGAGTTCCCCTTGTATCCCTTATATCCTTGTTATCCCGTTTATTTTATTTTTCGGGGTACAGTACCGAAAACGTGATTTACAACGTTAAGGGAGTTTCAAGCATAAAAAAGAACGGTTAATAAAAACCGCCCTACAATAACTTTTTTAGCTTTTCAAGGACATTCGTAATGATTTCTTCATCTACATCGCAAATATAATCAGCATTTCGGGCTTTCCAATCTAAATTTTTGATATGGTCTGATAAAATCACACCACTAATGGGCAAACCAGTAGGTAAAGGAACCTCAAAAGGTAAATTCTTCACTTTGGCTGTTAGAGGAACACATAAAGAAAGCCCTGTTCTGGCATTATAAATTTCAGGGGATAAAACAAGTGCAGGTCGCCTCCCTGCCTGTTCATGCCCTGCTTGTGGATTGAAGGAGATCCAAATAATATCTCCCCTTTTTGGGGTATATTCTGTTACCATTCTTCTTTCCCAACCGCCCCATCATCAAACGTTTCTTTGTGATACATATCGGGTGTGATGCCCTCTAACATTTCCGCTAAAGTTTCTTCTTTAGGCTTTGGCTTTATGATAATAGCATCTTCTTTAATACTGAGGTCTACTTCTTTTCCCTCTTTAATATTTACCGCTTGGCATAAGGCTTTTGGTAAACGAATGGCTAAACTGTTTCCCCACTTTTGAACTTGCATGTCACCAACCTCCCTTTACTAATAGTATATACAAAGTTTATACTAAAAATACAATATATACAAGATAACTTTTAATACAAGGGGTACCGTCAGGAAAATGCGGATTTACAACGTTAAGGAAATTCCAAAATAAAAAGTCCAATTTCTCAGCATTAATTGAAAAGGAAGATAAGGACAGCGACGAAAAAGAGAAATTCCCTTTACTTCGATATTACCGGGTGTTTGAAATCAATAGCCAGGTTGAAGGGCTCCAAAGCAAACGAAAAGAAGAAACTTTCGAGTATAACCCAATTGAAGTCGCCGAGAGAATAAAAGCCGAATACATCAATTCCCCTTCATCCAACTACAATTCAGGGAATGCATTATTATCAGCCTTTCAGAGACCATATAAATGTACCGCCTTTAAAAGATTATGAAAACTCTGATGAATATTATTCAACGCTTTTTCATGAAATGATTCATAGTACAGGCCATAAGAGCCGTCTAGATCGGGAAGGCATCCCACAAACAGCAAGTTTCAGGGATGAAGTTTACAGCAAAGAGGAATTAGTTGCCGAAATGGGAGCCGCCATGTTATGCGGAGTTGCGAGAACTGATAACAGCACCTTACCCAATAGCGCCGCTTATATCCAATCTTGGCTAAGGACTTTGGAAAGGAGATACAAAATTAGTCTTACACGCAGCTGCACAGGCTCTAAAAGCAGCTGATTATATTCAGAATATAACCCATATCCGGCACCTGAAAGACAAGCTGTTCCTCTTTTTTCCAGGTGCCTGTTTAAAAATTTGGATTTATTAAGTCTCCAATCGACTTATCTCAACTTTAATCCATCCATTTCGACAGTTTTTGAGCGTTCCCGTATCCTTTAGGAGTCAAATCATCGTTTTTTCGGCCTTTTTCGTCACATAGATGGACATGTCATATCCTGCCAGCTCAAGGATCCGTTTCGTTTGATCCCCGATATTGTCAGGAAGAAAGCGAATCACTTGCCCTGCCTGACGAATATAAATGACCTTAATTTCCTGCAACTCTTTTAACAATACCTGCCCCGTCGAGCGAAATAGCTTGCGCTTCCCGGCCAGGACCAATGGAGCTTCTCCTGCTTCATCTTTTCCCTTACTCGATGTTCCAGGAGGCATAAATCAAAAGAGCCATGACAAATACGATGCCCAATGCGTCGATTCGGCTTGGCTTCTTTAAAAAGAAACCGTCAATCATAGCAGGGCTTTTCAACAGGCGAAAGCGCGTCTCTGCAGCCTCCTGCCCTTTATATGTTTGAAGGACTCCGCGATCAGGCAGCTCATTTTGGTCAACCTTATTGGTGATCAGGATAAATGTGCTCATTTTACGCTTTTTCTCTTCAATGGCTTCTTCATTTTTTGTCAGCTGTTGGAGCTAATGAAAATAGGTGCTGGAATGGGCTTTCAGGAACACTTTTATCGCTTTTTCGCCATCTTCTGGGCATTGATAGACGGTACTTTCAAACTTCTTGACTTCCTTTTCAAGATGGGCTTGTTCTTTAGCTACAGCTTTGAGGAGTAAAAATTCTTCGAGATAATTCACTTATTTTACCCCCCCAAATTTTGATAAATATGGGATAATTTAACTGTGTTTATCATGATTTAGGGGGATTTATGGATGATTACAAGAAAAGAAAAACGTGAAAGAGAAAAAAATAAAAACTTTTTCTTCGAGTTCGTCAAAATTCAGCGTCATTTCTTTAAAGAATTTACAAACACAT